>JASHWN010000543.1 GCA_030044035.1 Xanthobacteraceae bacterium | reverse complement strand
CTCGAAGCGCGGCGCAAGGAATGGAAGCCGCGAGGTGAGGAGTTCACCTCGGGCTATTTGTGGAAATACGCCCAGCAGGTCGGTTCGGCGCGCTATGGCGCCATCACGCAGCCGGGCGCAGCGGTCGAGAAGACGTGTTATGCGGATACGTAACAGCGCGGCGGGCGCTGCGACCGGCGGGGTTTTGGCCGCGCTTGTCGGGCTCGCCGTCGCGTGGGGCATAGGCGATGGCCGCCAAGGTTTCCTGGTCGCGCCGGCGTTTGCCTTCGACGGCAGCGCGACGCCGGCAACCGCCGAGCTGACGCCGCAGGAAGGCCTGCGCGCGCCGCCAGGGTCGGCCGAGAGCAGCGATAAGACCAAGGAATTTACCGCGCTCCAATACGCCGCCGATCAGGGTCACGCCGCCGCGCAGTGGAAGCTCGGCCGCATGTACGCCGACGGCAACGGCGTCGCGCAGGACGATTTGCGCGCCTTCGACTATTTCAGCCAGATCGCCAATTCGCACGCCGACGAGCCGCCGGGCACGCCGCAGGCGCGCATCGTCGCCAATGCCTTCGTAGCGCTCGGCCGCTATTATCTGAGCGGCATTGCCAATTCGACGATCAAGCCGGACAGCGCCCGCGCCCGGCAGATGTTCAACTTCGCGGCGTCGTATTTCGGCGATGCCGATGCGCAATATGAGCTCGGCCGTCTCTATCTCAACGGCACGCCGGGCGACGTGCATGAAGCGGCCCGCTGGTTTCTCAAGGCGGCGACCCAAGGCCAGTGCCGGGCCCAGGTCGCGCTTGGCGACATTCTGTTCCGCGGCGTGCAGGTGCCGCGGCAGGCGGCGCGCGGCCTGATGTGGCTCACGCTCGGCCGCGATTGCGCCGGCAACGATGGCGCCTGGGTCAAGCCGCTCTACGACAACGCCTTCCGCCGCGCCAGCGACGACGAGCGCGCCATGGCGCTGGTTTATCTGAAAGAGTGGATCAACGGGCGACACGATTAGCGACGATAGCGAATAGCGAAGTGGCGAATAGCGAATGGATGCTTTGCTATTCGCCATTCGCTATTTCGCCATTCGCGGTTTCCGCTCGCTATTTCGCCGCGATATCAAGCTCCACCCACACCGGCACGTGATCTGAGGGCTTCTCCCAGCTGCGGACGTGCTTGTCGATGCCGACGTTCGCGAGCCGGTCGGCCGCTTGCGGCGACAACAGCAGGTGATCGATGCGGATGCCGTTGTTCTTCTGCCAGGCGCCGGCCTGATAATCCCAAAACGTATAGAGGCCGGCGTCGTCGCTGGCGGCCCGGATTGCATCGGTCAGGCCGAGATTGATCAGCGTGCGGAATTCATCGCGGGTGCGCGGCAGGAACAGCGCGTCCCCCACCCATAATTGCGGGTTTTTCGCATCGTCGGCGGTCGGGATCACGTTGTAGTCGCCGGCCAGGATGAGCGGCTCTTCGTGGGCAAGCCGCTCGCGCGCGTAGGCCGACAGCCGCTTCATCCAGCCGATCTTGTAGCTGTATTTGTCGGTCTGCGGCGGGTTGCCGTTGGGCAGATAGAGGCTGGCGACGCGCAGCGCGCCGCTTGCGGTCGAAATCACCGCTTCGATGAAGCGGGCATGATCGTCGCTGTCGTCGCCGGGCAGGCCGCTGGTCACCTCGTCGAACTTGAATTTCGACAGGATGGCGACGCCGTTGAAGGTCTTCTGGCCATGGACGGCGACGTTGTAGCCGAGCCCTTCGAATTCGAGCCGCGGAAACGCCTCGTCGGGACACTTGGTTTCCTGCAGACAGACGATGTCGGGTTGGCGCGCGGCAAGCCAAGTGCGCGCCGAATCGATGCGCTGCTTGACCGAATTGACGTTCCAGGTGGCGATACGCACGGCGCCTCGATTCGGTTGAAGCAATTATCCGCTCATTCCCGCGAAAGCGGGAATCCAGATGGAGTATACCGGGAGTGCGGTGAATTGCCTGGGTCCCCGCTTTCGTGGGGACGAGCGGATGGTGACAGCCACCGATCCCAGCTCATGCAAGTTCTACAGCGCGAAGCTGGTGCCGCAGCCGCAGGATGCGGTGGCCTTCGGGTTGTTGACCCGAAACGACGAGCCGATCAAATCGTCGACGAAATCGATCTCGCTGCCGGCCATGTAGGCCAGCGAAACCGGATCGATCAGAACGGTGGCGCCGCCGCGCTCGATCACGACGTCGTCGTCGGCGCGGGCGCTCTCGGTGTCGAACTTGTACTGAAAGCCGGAACAGCCGCCGCCTTCGACGCTCACCCGCAGCATGGTGCCGGCCGGCTCGTGGCGCAAAATCTCGCCGATCCGGGCCGCCGCGCGCTCGGTCACGATGACGTTGGGGTCGATATTGGCGTCCATTTTGGCGTCCATGTGGGCTCCCCCCAAAAGCTTGCGAAAACCGGCGAATCCGCCGATTGCCACGCCACCTAGGCGATAGTTAAGTGTGGGGGCGGCGGAGGTCAATTGCGCGAGGCCCGGTTGTTCATGGCGATCGATAGCTCCTCACCGCGCGCGCCCTATGCCTGCGATCCGGGGCAAAGCCGCGGCCGGCTGCATCCGGAGCCGCCCAGCGTAAGCCGCAGCGCTTTCCGTCGCGACTGCGACCGCATCATCCACTCGACCGCCTTCCGCCGGCTCAAGCACAAGACCCAAGTCTTCGTCTTCGACGAGGGCGATCATTACCGCACCCGGCTCACCCACACGCTCGAAGTCGCCCAGGTGGCGCGCGCGCTCGCCCGCGCGCTTGCCCTCGACGAGGACCTCGCCGAGGCGCTCGCCCTCGCCCACGACCTCGGCCATCCGCCGTTCGGCCATGCCGGCGAGCGGGCGCT
>JASHWN010000542.1 GCA_030044035.1 Xanthobacteraceae bacterium | reverse complement strand
GCTATGGCGCCGCCGCTTTGACGGGCGCCGCCCTATACGGCGCCGCAAATTCGTATGGATACGGCTACGGAGACCCATACGGCTACGGCTACGGCGGCCTCTACAGCTACGCGCCGGGCTATTACGGCGGCGGTTACGCGGCAGCTGGATATGGGGAGCAGCCGGGAGTGTATTACGGACCGGCACCGGGACTATATGATGAATTTGTCGGATACCAGTGGCAGCCGTGGCATTGAGTGTCTTAGCCAGTGCCGTCGCTCAGAACGCTGTTAAGTCGGCCAACTGGTCCATTTGATCTGCATCGCTCGGACATTCGTCCATGGCTCATAGCCGCGCGGCTTCGGGGACACGATCTCCGAAGCCGCGTCATTATCCTGCCGGCGCCAAAATTTGCGGCCGGTGAGCGATAGACGCGCTGCATGAGTAGCCAGCTTTAGTACTAGTGAGGCTAGGGTTTGCTGCTGGAAGCTGCTCGAATTTTCATTTGCAGCACGGCAGCCTTGGATCGGAAGGAAATTATGAAGAACCGTACTCTTGCAAGCGTCGCCGTAGGCGCAACGTTTCTCTGCACATCTCGCTTTTCACTTCGAGCCCTACTTCTGACGGGCGCTATTTTGCCAATAGCGGATTACTGCTTCGCTCGCCCGAAGCATTGACGTGAGCAATGCTGCCGCGAATAAACCGAAGCAGTCGATTGCGCTATCTCGGCCTCACATCTGCTGGCCGCGATTGCGGATGGCGCCGAGATGCTCGTTGATGCGGAACACGATGAGCACGAATTCGGCGCCGATGCGTGCCACGATCACGCCCATGAAGGTGCCGAGCACGCTACTGATCAGAAAAATCATGCCGAGGAACGGATTGAACGCCATCGTGTCGAGCGAGGTGACGGCGCCGGCAATGCCGAGCAGGATGCAAATGACGACGGCAAGCCAATAAAAAACCTTGATCACCGTGGGGGTCACGAACCGGTCCCACTGGAACAGGTCGCCGATCCCGAACATGTGGTCCTCCGCGCAAAAAAAGCCGCGATTCCCGCCGGCGGCGGCAGAGTGCCCTTGGCGATTGTCCGGGTCAATTGCGGGCAAAAATGGAAAAAACGCGGCAATTGACGGCTTTTTGCGCGCGTCATAGACGAAAACCGAACGGTTTAAGGTCGCGATGCGCTGGATCGGTTGGCAAAGCTTGGCGGCGCGCGCCGCAACGCTGTCGCGCGATGAGCGGCGCGCCGCCGCCGTCGCCGCGACCGCGCACGCGCTGCACGACGGCTATACCGATCTGATCTACGTCATGCTGCCGCTGTGGCAGGCCGAATTCGGCTTGAGCTACGCGGCGCTCGGCCTGTTGCGCAGCATGTTCGTCGGCGCCATGGTAAGCCTGCAGATCCCGGCCGGACTATAGTCGGAGCGTCTTGGCAGCGCCGCGGTGCTGGCGCTCGGCACCGCGCTCGCCGGCTTCGGCTATTGCGTCGCGGGCTTGAGCACCGGCTTTGCCATGCTGCTCGGCGCGCTCGTCATCGGCGGCATCGGCGCGGCCGCCCAGCATCCCATCGCCTCCGCGCTCGTCGCCCGCGCCTTCGCCGGACCGCGCTCGCTCAAGGCGCTCGGCACCTACAATTTCTCCGGCGATCTCGGCAAGATGACGGTGCCGGCGACGCTGTCGCTGATGCTGCTCGCCATGCCGTGGCGGCCGACGCTTGCCATTCTGGGCAGCCTGGGATTGGCGCTGGCGATCGTGATCTTTTGGTTCACGCCGCGCTATCCGCATGTCGCCGCGGCCGACGTCGTGCGCGCGAGCAGCGGCGAGCCGCCGCGCTCGTTCGCGTTCGCGACGCTGCTGGCGATCGGCATTCTCGACAGCGCCGTACGGATGGGCTTTTTGTTGTTCCTGCCGTTCGTGCTCAAGGCCAAAGGCGCGAGCCTGCAGGACGTCGGCCTCGCCATGACCTTGGTGTTCGCCGGCGGCGCCGCCGGCAAGCTCGCCTGCGCCTTTATCGGCGCACGCATCGGCGCGATCGGCACCGTGTGGCTCACCGAAGGCGCAACCGCGGCCGGCATCGTCGCGCTGCTGCCGTTGCCGCTGCCGGCCGCGCTGGCGCTATTGCCGCTGATCGGCATTGCGCTCAACGGCACGTCGTCGGTGCTGTACGGCTCGGTGCCGGATCTGGTCGCCGCCGACCGGCGCACCCGCGCGCTCAGCATTTTTTATACCGGCACGATCGGCTCCGGCGCCATCGCGCCGGTGCTGTTCGGCAGGATCGGCGATGCGCTCGGCATCTCCCCGACGCTGATCCTGGTCGCCGCCGCCGCCATCGGCACGCTGCCCTTGGCGGCGCTGCTGCGGCCGATCCTCGCGCGCAGTTACGGTGCCGGCACGGCGTGAGCGCGCCAACTTCGCGGCAGCGGAACCGCGGCGCAACTCTCTATAGTCACAGCCGGAATTGGTCAGGAACGCCAAGCGCCATGCGGCGTTTGCTTGGTGTTCGTTCGGTCGTGTTTTGGACCAAGCATAGGGAGTAGGTCATGCGAATCCATATCCCCTGCACCGCATTGGGGCTGGCGGTCGCGGCTTTCGTGCCGGCAGCCCGTGCGGAGACGATCGTGACGCGGCAGATCGTCGATCAGCCGGTGGAAACGGTGCGCACTGTCACCACGACGCGAACGATACGGCCCGCGCGCCACCACAGCGTCGTGGAGACGCGGCGGACCACGGTCACCGATCGCGCCGCCCTGGTTGGGCCCGGTGCTGCGGTGGCCGCAGCGCCGCCGCCGCCGGCGGCGGTCCCCGGTCCTGCACCCGTTTATGACGCGGCGGTGCCCGTGCCGGCAGTCGCCGCTCCTGCGCCCATTGATGATGACGATGATGCCGTAGTCGGGCCGGCGCCTGTGCCCGCGCCCGTAGTCGACGCCGCCGACGTCGCTCCGGCGCCGCCCGTATTCGATCAGACGCCCGTTCCACCACCGGGCCTGCCCGTTGGCACGGTGATGCCGGCCTATCGCTACGTTTATCAGTGGGACCGGATTCTCGTCATTGATCCGGTCACCGGCATAGCGGTGCAATCGCTGCCGCGCTGACAGGAGCCGGCCAACATCGCATAGCGCGCGTTGCGGGGAAGGCGCGGCGCGCGCCGCGCGTATACGCATAGCAACCATGGACGAGTAGCGCACGATGACCCTGCAGATCGCGCGTGGCGTCGCCCTCGCAGTCGTTGCGTTCGTCAGCGGCGCCGTCGGGCAAAGTGCCGGCGCGCAGGGCTTCGACGCCGGCGGATCGCCCGGAAGCCTGAACTCGAGCGGCGAGCAGAAGCTTGATCTGACGCCGGCGCAACGCCGCGCCGTCTATGCGGCCGTTACCAAGGATAAGAGCAAAACCGCGAAAACCGGCTTTGCGCCGACGATCGGCGCCGATGTGCCGCCCATGCTCGAGCTCTACACCCTGCCGGACGAGATCATGGCCGAAAATCAATCGGCCAAATTCTTCGAATACACGGTCGTGCAGGACAAGGTGGTGCTGGTCGATCCGACGCGGATGCGCGTGGTCGACGTGATCGGCCCGCCGCAGTAGCGACCGCGCTTGAAGGCTTTGCTAGGGCGCTTTCTTCGCCCCTTCGACGACCGCTTTCGGCAGCACGTCGAGATACGGCCCCATGAAAAAGGCCTCGCCGGTGCCGTCGCCATAATAGCGATCGTAGGCGTCGATCATCGCCCGAACCGGCGCCACGCAGGACGGCATCGAGGCGACGATCAAATCGCCGAGCGCGGCCGCCTTGCTGCCGTAGCGCGGGTCGCCTGTGACGGCGTGCACGATGCAGCTCGTGGCGGAGCGAACCAGCGGCTCGGTGGCCGCCATTTTTTCCTGGATGGTCAGACCATCTGCGTCGCCCGAACCGTTGAGCGGTTCGGTGGCGACGGCGACGACCAGCGCCGCGCCGAAAAGCGGAGCAAGCAGCATGCGATGTCCCTTACCCGAGAATCCCCATAGCCGGACCGGACTGCGTAAATCAACCCGCAATTTCGGCACGACACAAAATCGGGCAGACCGTCACGTTTCCGTCTCGTCGGTGCCGCC
>JASHWN010000541.1 GCA_030044035.1 Xanthobacteraceae bacterium | reverse complement strand
CTGGGGCGATGAGCGCTTCGTCCCATACGATCATCCGGAAAGCAATTATCGGATGACGCGTGAAGCCATGCTCGCCAAGGCTCCTGTGCCGTCGGCGAACATTCATCCGATCCCGACCGACGGCACGCCCGAGGACGCGGCACGCCGCTACGAGCAGACATTGCAGGACGGCTACGGCGCAGCGACGCTCGATCCGCAACGCCCGCTTTTCGACGTCACGCTGCTCGGGCTTGGTCCCGATGGGCATACCGCATCGCTGCTTCCTGGCGAGCCGGTGCTGGATGAGCGCGAACGCTGGGTGGTCGCCGTGTCACATGGCCGGCCCGAGGTCCGCATCACGCTGACCTATCCGGCGATCGAGAGCAGCCGGCGCGTTGCATTCCTCGTCGCCGGCGAAGAAAAGGCGGAGATATTCGACGCCATACGCGCCGGCGACAGCCGCGTGCCGGCGGCGCGGGTTCGCCCGGTTGGCGAGTTGTTTTGGTTTGTCGATCAAGCGGCGGCGGGCGCCGAGCAAGCGCCACGTCGCAGCGCGGCGCGGACGCGATGAGGTTGGCAACAGCCATACGCGATGGCGCGCCTGTCAGTCCGCGCGAGGAGATGTCGTCGATCATCATAGCGCCTTCAATTCTATCGGCCGATTTCGCCCGATTGGGTGAAGAGGTTCGCGCCGTCGATAGTGCCGGAGCCGACTGGATCCATGTCGACGTGATGGACGGCCGCTTCGTTCCCAACATCACGCTCGGGCCGGCCGTGCTGCAGGCGATCCGCCGCTCGACCGCAAAGCCGCTCAATGTTCATTTGATGATCGTCGAGCCGGAGCGCTATCTCGCCGCCTTCGCCGGCGCCGGCGCCGATCATCTGCTCGTGCAGGCCGAGCCCGGCTCGACAATCCATCTGCATCGGGTGCTGTCGAAAATCCGCGCGCTCGGCAAAAAGGCGGGCGCGGTGCTCGATCCTGCCACCCCGCCGGACCTCGTCGAATACGTCCTGCATCTGTGCGACGTCATTCTGGTCATGACCGTCAATCCGGGATTCGGCGGCCAAAGCTTCCTTCCCGAAATGCTGCCGAAGATTCGACGTTTGCGCGCGATGTGCGCCGAGCGCGGCCTGAACCCGGTGATCGAAGTCGATGGCGGCGAGAACGCGACGACGGCGGCGCAAGCGGCCCGCGCCGGCGCAACCGCAATCGTCGCCGGCTCGGCCATTTTCGGGACCAAGGATTACGCCAAGGCCATTGCCGAGCTTCGTGCCAAGGCCGCCGCGGCAGCCGTGATGTCATGAGTACAGCTCCTTCCTCAGCCCGTAGTGAAGTGGACGCTCTCAAGCGCGCCGCCGCCGAGGCTGCAGTGCAAATGGTCGAGAATGACATGGTGGTCGGGCTTGGCAGCGGCTCGACGGCGGCTTTCGCGGTCGAAGCACTGGCGCGGCGTCATCGGCAAGGGCTGCACTTTGTCGGCATTCCCACCTCGGAGCGCACGGCAACGCAGGCCAGGGCGGCCGGAATTCCGCTGACCTCGTTTGGCGAGCATCGCCAGATCGATCTGACGATCGACGGTGCCGACGAAGTCGAGCGCGGCACGCTCAATCTGATCAAGGGACTAGGTGGAGCCCTGTTGCGCGAGAAGATCGTCGCGGCCGCGAGCCATCGCCTCGCCATCGTCGTCGACGGCAGCAAGATGGTGGACCGACTTGGTGCAAAAACTTCGCTTCCTGTCGAAGTCGTCAGCTTCGGTCTGGAAGCAACCCAAGAGTCACTCGAAGTGCTCGGCGCCAGCGCGCGCACACGCATGGCGAAGGACGCGCCCTTTGTTACCGACAGCGGCAACCGCATCGTTGACTGCGATTTTGGCCGCATCAACGATCCGGCGCGGCTCGAGGAGCGCATCAGGCGCATCGTCGGTGTGGTGGAAAACGGGCTTTTCATCGGCCGCGCCGATCCGGTTTTCGTGGCCGACGCAGCCGGCGTTCACCGCCTCGAGAGCGCGCGCGCCCATCGCGGGAGTCCACCGATCCTGGTGGTCATGGGCGTCTCGGGATCAGGCAAGACGACAATCGCCGAGGAACTTTCGGCCCGGCTCGGCTGGCCGTTCGAGGAGGGCGATTCGCTCCATCCGGAGGCAAACATCGCCAAGATGCACGCCGGCATTCCGCTTACGGATGCCGACCGTTTGCCGTGGCTCGAGCGCGTGGCGGCTTGGATCGACGGCCAGCGCGCCAAGAAGGAGCCGGGCATCATCTCGTGCTCGGCGCTCAAACGCGCCTATCGCCAAATCATCATCGGTGACCGACCACAGGTGCGGTTGGTCTATTTGCGCGGCGGCCTGGACTCGATGGCCGAGCATTTGGCGGGACGCCACGGCCATTTCTTCCCCGCGGAGTTGCTGCGAAGCCAGATCGACACGCTGGAAGAACCGGAGCCCAGCGAGGAGCCGCTGACCGTCGATGTCAATGCTTCTGCCGCGCAAGTCGCCGATACGATCATTCGGCTGCTCGGCCGTTCGGTGACTATTTCACCGGGCGCGGCCGCGCAGCATGCCGAAGGAGCGAGAATGCTTTGACGCGACCCGACCGGCATATGGAGCGGCGGAATGGACTTCAAAATTCACGTTAGATCTCGGCAGACAGTGCGCGCATGAGACCCCCTGATCCTCCGGCAATCCTCATTATCACAGGCGTCTCGGGCAGCGGGAAGACGACGGTGGCAAGCGCGCTCGCCGAGCGGCTCAGTTGGCCGTTGCAAGAGGGCGACGAGCTCGATCCGGCGATATTCGCCAAGATGCACTCTGCCCGTCCGGCGCTCGATATCCGCGAGCGCTGGTCCTGGCTCGCCAAGGTGGCGGCTTGGATCGACGGTCGCCGCCGGCTCGGCACAGGCGGCGTGATCACCTGCCCGGCACTCCGGCGCATTTATCGCGACTTCCTGACCCGTGGCCGGCCGGAGGCGCGGGTCGTTTATTTGCACAGCGAACGGCTGCTGGTCGAGCAGCGCTTGGCCACACGCGAAGAGGAGTCCGTCCTCTCAGACATCCTCGACCATCACTTCGCGATCCTGGAGGAGCCCGACCCCGACGAGGATCCCATCGTCGAGGACGCGAGCAGGACCGTGGAGGATATCGTTGCGGATGTTCTGCGCGAGCTCGCCCCGCCAATGCCGGAGAATCCACCGGCTGTGGTGGCCCGCGACGGTACCGAGCGGCCTGCCAACCCGCCGGTCGAACCGAGCGCGCCGCGCGCGATGGCATCGAGGGGATTCATAACAGCCGACCTTCCGCTCGACATAGAGGATTATGCACTGATCGCCGATTGCAAGACCGCCGCCCTCGTCGGCCGCAACGGCTCGATCGACTGGTTGTGCTGGCCGCGCTTCGACAGCAATGCCGTGTTCGCGGCGCTGCTCGGCACCTCCGAACACGGACGCTGGCGAATCTATCCCGCCGATCCGGCGCCGCGCGTCAGCCGCGCCTACCGCGATGGCACATTGGTTTTGGAGACGGTGTTCGACACGGCGGATGGCCGTGTCGCCCTGATCGATTTCATGCCGGCCGGTCGTGCCAGCTCGTCGATCATCCGCTTGGTGAGGGGGCTGCGCGGCAAGGTGGCGATGCAATTGCACCTGGTGCTGCGGTTCGACTACGGCATCACCGTGCCGTGGGTGACGCAGCTCGACGATGGACGCGGGCTGAGCGCCGTTGCCGGGCCGATCCAGGTCGTGCTGCGCTCCCCCGTCCCGTTGCAGGGCAGGAATTTCGCGACGGTCGCGGAGTTCGACGTTGCCGAAGGACAATGGGTCCCGTTCGTGCTGACGCAGGCCGCATCTCATCTGCCGGAGCCGCGCGCGATAGACTGGAGCGCGGCGCTTAAGGAAACGGAGTCATTCTGGCGCCATTGGTCGGGCCGTTGCACTCATACCGGTCCGTGGGCCGAGCCGGTAAAGCGCTCTTTGTTGACGCTCAAAGCTCTCACCTATGCTGAGACCGGCGGAATCGTCGCTGCAGCCACCACCGCGCTGCCCGAGCAGTTTGGTGGCGAGCGCAACTGGGATTACCGCTACTGCTGGCTGCGCGATGCGACCTTTACATTGATGGCGCTGGCGTCGGCGGGCTATCGCGACGAGGCGCAGGCGTGGCGGCAATGGCTGCTGCGCAGCGTGGCGGGGAGCCCGGACCAGCTGCAGATCATGTATGGACTGTCGGGCGAGCGGCAGCTCATCGAATGGGAAGTGCCGTGGCTGCCGGGCTACCAGAGTGCCGCGCCGGTTCGTGTCGGCAATGCGGCTTCCGGTCAACTTCAGCTTGATGTCTACGGCGAGCTTATCGACGCCATTCACCAGGGCCGAAAGCAAAGCCTTGGTAACCCTGGGGCAGCTTGGCCGCTGCAACGAAATTTGGTCGAGCATCTCGAGCGGATCTGGGAGCAACCAGACGATGGTATCTGGGAAATCAGAGGCGGCCGGCGCCACTTTACCTTTTCCAAGATCATGGCGTGGGTCGCTCTGGATCGCACGATCCGCGATGCCGAGCACTTCAAGTTTGACGCGCCGCTCGAATCGTGGCGCAAGGTCCGCGACCGCATGCATGTGACGATTTGCGAGTGCGGCTTCGACAGCGCGCGTAACACCTTTACCCAGAGCTTCGGCAGCAGCGAGCTCGACGCCAGCCTGCTGCTGCTACCCATGGTCGGCTTCCTGCCGGCAGACGATCCACGCATGCGCGGCACCGTAGCAGCGATCGAGCGGGACCTCATGATCGACGGCCTGGTGTTGCGTTATCGAACGCAAACGGAAATTGACGGCCTGCCGCCGGGAGAGGGGGCGTTTCTGCCGTGCAGCTTCTGGCTTGCCAACAATTACCGGCTGCAGCACCGCGACGCCGAAGCACGCGCCCTGTTCGAGCGCCTGCTTACGCTGTGCAACGATGTCGGCTTGCTCGCCGAAGAATACGACCCCCGGGCACGGCGCCAGCTCGGCAATTTTCCCCAGGCGTTCTCGCATCTCGCCCTCATCATGACGGCCATGAGCTTGCAGGATGAAGGCCCCGCGCAGCAGCGCGGGCAGGGCAAGAAGCGCGAATTCGTGAATGCTGCCTGAGCGGCGCATCTTGAAAGCTTCAGCTACGGAACTCTTGCTCATCGTTGTCCTCCGACATTGGCGGCAACGCGCAAGAACGCGCAAATCAAAGCAAGAGCTTTGATCCGGCAAAGCCCGCAAGATATCCGAACGGCCGGGTCTTCACCGACGACGTGATCAATTACCGCGTGGCCTTCTTGAAGAAAAATGAGGCCCCGCCCGCCGGCCTCAAGCCGCACACCGACGGCCTCACGGAGTTTCCCCACCTGGGGACGCCGCATTCGAAATAGCGGCGCGCGTACCCTCGCGGCTGCCAATCATAAGAAGTTTGGCGCTGGCAATCGCGGTGGCTCGGGCACGCCGGCCGCGTTGGCGACGCCCGCTCTGCTACGGGCCCGGCGCCGCCGCCTTGACCAAAACGGCCAAGGCTTGCAGGGCGATGTCCTCGGAGAGCGCCGCACCAACAGCAGGCCGCCCAATCGAGGCGTAAGCAAATCCGTAACGGCTCATCTCCTCCGGCCGGTAGACATTGCGCAGGTCGACGATCACCGGGCACGCCATGAGATCGTGCAAACGTTCAAGATCAAGCGCGCGGAACTGCTCCCATTCGGTGGCAATGACCAGCGCATCAGCGCCATCGGCACATTCGTACGCGCTTTCGCAGTAGGCAACGTCTGTTAAAACGGCTTTCGCCCGATCCATGCTCGCGGGGTCAAAGGCGCGCACCCGCGCACCCATGTCCTGCAGCGCCGCGATCAGCGCAATCGAGGGCGCCTCGCGCATGTCGTCGGTGTTGGGCTTGAAGGCCAACCCGAGCACGGCAACGGTTTTGCTCTGCAATGCTCCGCCGAACATCGCCGAAACCCTGCGCGCCATGACGCGCTTGCGCGTCTCATTGACGGTCGCGACTGCCTCGAGGATCCGCAAACGGACATCGCGGTCCTGCGCGGCTTTCACTAAGGCGCTCACATCTTTCGGCAGACAGGAGCCGCCGAAGCCCGGTCCGGGATGAAGGAATTTCGTGCCGATCCGGTTGTCCAAGCCGATACCCCGCGCAACATCCTGCACATCGGCGCCGATTTTCTCGCAAAAGTCGGCAATTTCGTTGATGTAGGTGATCTTGGTCGCCAGGAAGCCATTGGCGGCATATTTGATGAGTTCGGCCGTTCTGCGGGAGGTGTAAAAAATGGGCGATGTCCGGTTGAGGCTCAGAGGCCGATAAATATCGGCCAGGACTTTTCGAGCACGTTCATCATCCGTGCCGACGATGATTCGGTCGGGATGCTTGAAATCGTAGATCGCGGCACCTTCGCGCAGGAATTCCGGATTGGAAACGACAGCCACGTCGGCACCCGGACATACCTGCCTGATGATCCGCTCCACCTCGTCACCGGCGCCGACCGACAAAGTTGACTTGGTGATGATCACGGCAAATCTGTTCAAGCCATGCAGCGCGGCCGCGATTTCACGCGATGCTCCGTAAACGTAGGAGAGGTCGGCATCTCCATCGCTCTGCCGTGACGGCGTTCCGACGGCAATAAAGACTGCATCGGCGGCGGCGACTGGTTCGGCCAGCTCAGTCGCGAAGCGCAACCGCCCTGACGCGGTATTCTTCTCCACAAGCTCCTTGAGCCCGGGCTCATAGATTGGAATTTGGCCGCGGTGCAGGGCCTCGATCTTCGCCGCGTCCTTGTCGATGCAGACCACCTGGTGGCCGAAGTCGGCGAGGCAGGCCCCTGAAACCAGACCGACATAGCCAGT
>JASHWN010000540.1 GCA_030044035.1 Xanthobacteraceae bacterium | reverse complement strand
AGACAGAGCCAATCGGGCCGATTAACGTCCACATTTGCGCGTTCGCGCGCACAAATCGGGGCTGCGTCGCACGGCCACTTCGCCGGCAGGCCCCGAAGTGGGAGGAGTCACATGGCAGCGCACGTTCCACAGAACTTCCGCCGCGTGATTACGGCCGCGGCCGGGGGCAATGTCATCGAATGGTATGACTTCTATATTTTCGGGAGTTTGGCCGCAGTCTTGTCGGTCAAATTCTTCGAAAAGAGCCATCCGGTCGCGGCGCTGCTCAGCACGATCGCGCTGTTCACCGCCGGGTTCTTGGTTCGTCCGTTGGGAGCGTTCCTGTTCGGCTGGATGGGCGACCGCGTTGGACGCAAATATACGTTCCTGGTCACGCTGAGCGGCATGGCTCTGGGCACCGGCGCAATCGGGTTAGTGCCGACCTTCGACCAGATCGGCCTGGCCGCCGCGGTTATCCTATTCTGTTTGCGGATGATCCAGGGTCTGTGCCTGGGTGGCCAATATGGCGGCGCCATCACCTACGTGGCCGAGCATGTCTCGGACGAACGCCGCGGCTATTATACCGGCTGGCTGCAGACCTCGCCGACCCTCGGCATCGTACTATCGCTCGTCGTCATCATCGCCACGCGCACCTATTTCGGCAACGCCGTATTCAACGACTGGGCGTGGCGCATCCCGTTCCTGTTCTCGTTCGTGCTGATGCTGATCGCCTACTACATTCGGGTCAACTTCCAGGAATCGCCGATCTTCGAGGAGATCAAGGCCAAAGGGGCGATGACCAAGAATCCGTGGAAGGAGGCGTTCCTCAGCGCCAACATCAAATACGTGCTGATTGCCAGCATCGTCGTGCTCGGCGAGGGCGTGGTCTGGTATTCCGGCCAGTTCTGGGCGCTGTACTTTCTGCAGACGGTCTCCAAGGTCGACGTGCTGCATAGCGCCTACATCGTCGGCGCCGGGCTGTTGATCGGCACGCCGACCTTGATCTTGTTCGGCTGGCTATCCGACCACATCGGGCGCAAGCCGGTCATCCTGACGGGCTTTCTGCTCGCCGCGGTGACCTACTACCCGCTGTATACTTGGCTCGGCGGAGCCACGCAGGCGGGGGCGATCAACTATCCGGTCGCGGTCATCATCGTCGCCGTCATGGTCGCCTATGTGGGATGGTGTACGGGCCGATCGGCGCGTTTTTGGCCGAATACTTCCCCGCCCGCATCCGCTACACGTCGGTGTCGGTGCCCTATCACATCGGCAACGGCTGGGGCGGTGGGCTGGTGCCGGTGATCACGGTGGCGGCGTATCAAGCGACCGGCAGTCTTGGCTACGCCCTTATCTACCCGATCGTCGTGCCTGCCGTGGCGTTCGTGCTCAGCCTGTTCCTGATGCCGGAGACGCGCACGAATAAGATCTGGGACGAGGCGGCGGCGCCGGCGAAGGCGTGACCGGCGGCTTGTAGAGGCACGCGATTGAATGGGAACGGCGAGATGTCGCCGTTCCCATTCGCTTCGATGCCAGTTGCCGTGAACGCTACACGCCGAGATGCCGGTGCAGCACGTCCGGTTGCTCGCGCAGCTCCTGGGCGGTGCGCTGCTCGACGATGTGGCCGTTGTTGATGATGTAGGCGCGGTCGGCGAGCATCATGGCGGCGGAGATGTTCTGCTCGACCAACAGGATGGTCTGGCCGTCCGCGGCGAGCTTGCGGCAGGTGGCGAGCAGGTCGCGCACGATGATCGGCGCCAAACCCTCGAACGGCTCGTCGAGCAGCAACAGTTTCGGCTCGCGCACCAGCGCGCGCGCGATCGCCAGCATCTGCTGCTCGCCGCCGGAGAGATCGGTGCCGCGGCTGCCGCGGCGCTCCTTGAGCCGCGGAAACATGGCGTAGACGCGCTCCAGCGGCCAGCGGTTCGGCGCCGTCAGCCCGGCGAGGATGATGTTGTCCTCGACATTGAGGCTGCCGAAGATGCGGCGGTCCTCGTGGACGAGCTGCATGCCGGCGCGGGCGATGTCGTGGCTCTTCTTGCCGGCGATCTCGGCGCCGTCGAACCGGATCGAGCCGGCGCGCGGCGTCACCACGCCCATCAGGCTCTTGAGCGTGGTGCTCTTGCCGGCGCCGTTGCGGCCGAGCAGCGCCACCACTTCGTGGCGCTCGACGTTGAGCGACACGTCGAACAGGATGTGCGAATCCTCGTAATAGGAGTTCAGGCCTTCGACCTCCAGGAGGCTCATGCCGCGCGCACTCCGCCGAGATACGCTTCCTGCACCGCCTTGTTGCCCTTGATCTCGGCCGGCGTGCCTTCGACCAGCACGCGGCCTTCCTGCAGCACGGTGACGCGCTCGACCAGTTCGAACAGCGAATCCATGTCGTGGTCGATGATGATCATGGTGCGGCCCTGGCCGATCGATTTGAGCAGCCTGACCATCTCGATGCGTTCGGCGGGGCTCATGCCGGCGAGCGGCTCGTCGAGCAACAACAAGCTCGGCGAGCTCGCCAGCGCCAGGCCGACTTCGAGGCGGCGCTTTTCGCCGTAGGCAAGCGACGCAACCGGCCGGTCGGCGCGAGCGGTGAGATCGACCAGCGCCAGCGTGCGCGCAACCTGCTCGGCGAGACCGGGCATGTTGCGCAGGCTGCGGAACATGTCGAGGCGGAATTTGCCGCGCAGCTCGGCGAGCGCCGCGATGGTCACGTTGTCGCGCACCGTGAGCCCGCTGAACAGCTGGTTGACCTGATAGCTCTTGGTCAGGCCGAGCTGGCAGACGTCGGTCACCGTCATGCCGGTGATGTCGCGGCCGCGAAACACGATGCGGCCGGAGGTCGGCGCCATCTCGCAGGTCAGCATCTTGAAGAACGTGGTCTTGCCGGCGCCGTTCGGTCCGATGATGCCGCGCCGCTCGCCGCGCGCGACGTAAAAGTCGATGTCGCTGTTGGCGACGAGGCCGCCGAACCGCTTGGTCAGGCCGGTCGCTTGGATGATCGGACCGGAATAATCGTCGTCGCGGCGCCGCAGCGCCGGCATGGGCGCGGGCGCCGGCTCCTTGGCGACCGCCAAGCGCGTGACCTTTTCCTCCTCGGGCGAGATGGCGGGGAGGGCAGGCGGCACCGCCGCCGGCGCGGCCTTTTTGCCGCTCCGCGCGGCGACGAGCGCGTAAACGTCCTTGATGCCGCCGACCAGGCCGCGGCGCAGGAAGCAGACCAGCAGCACGAACACGAGCCCGAGCACCAGCTTCCAGGTGGCGCCGAGATGCAGCGCGTTCTGCAGAAAGTCGCTCAGATAGAGCCACACCGCGGCGCCGACCAGCGGGCCGAACAGCGTGCCGGCGCCGCCGATCGCGGTCTGCATGAC
>JASHWN010000066.1 GCA_030044035.1 Xanthobacteraceae bacterium | reverse complement strand
AAAATTGATGCCGTGAAAGGCCTGCGCATTGGCGCCGGCGGCCTTGGGATCGTCGAGCGCGGTGGTGATCAGCTCGTCGAGATTGATGGATTCGATGTCGAAGGCATGGCGCATGTGGGCGCAGCCGTCGCGCAGAATTTGCACCACCGCGGCCTGATCGGCGATCGGATCGAAATGCGTCTTGACCGCCTGCGGCTGCGTCATGACCTCGCCGAGCGCCAGCGCGGTCGCAAAAATCTTGACGAGGATCGGGTCCATCGGGCGGTTGGGCTGGCTGGAGGGGGCGGCGGCCTATGGTGAACGGGGAATATAGCGATCCGATCCTTACAAAAGGACTTTTTTTGGGGTGACGCGACGACTTCGTTTTGCCTTCAAGCGCGGCGCCGCCCGGAAGCCGGGAAGCCCGTAAGATCGGCGAAATCCGCGAATTTCGCATGACGCCGACGCACGGCGCGGCAGCGCCCGCATCGGCGCAACGTCTGTCGATCACGGCTTCGCCGCAGCAAGCGCATCGAAATGCCGGGATTGCTGCAGCCAGGCGAGCAGGATGAGCGCCGGCATGCCGGCCAGCGCGCAGATCGCGAAAAACCAGGACCAACCGGTCGCGGCGGCGAGGAAACCGGCACCCGAGGACATGTAAGTGCGGCCGAAGGCCGCGAGCGCCGTCAACAGCGCGTATTGGGTCGCGGTGTGCAGCGGATTGCGGCAGAGCGCCGACAGGTAGGCGACAAAAATGACGGTGCCGATGGCGCTGGTGAAGTTTTCCACCGTGATGGCAAAGCTCAGCCATGCGGTGCTCAGACCGACGATCGCCTGCCAGGAAAAGGCCAGGTTGGCCAGCGATTGCAGCACGCCGCCGATCAGCAGGCTGAGCGGCAGCGAGCAGGCGCGCGCCACAAAGCCGCCGGCGAAGCCGCCGATCAGCGTCGCCGCGAGGCCGAGCCCCTTGATGATCGCGGCGTATTCGTTGCGCGAAAAGCCGAGATCGATGACGAACGGCGCGGTCAGCGCTCCCGACAGCGCGTCGGTGAATTTGTAGAGCACCACGAAAGCGAGCGCCACCAACGCCATGTCGCGCGACAGAAACTCGGCGAAGGCGCCCCACGCCGCTTCGATGACGCGGGCAAGCGTGTGCTCGCGAGCATGGACCGCGTCGGCCTGTCGCGATTGTGCCGGCTCGGTCGCCATCAGCGTCGTCGCGATGCCGACCACGACCAGTGCCGCCATGATCGCGTAGCCGATGCTCCAGGCGGCGTGCTGGGCGAGGCCGGCATGTTCTAAGCCGCTGACCAGGAACAACGCGCCGGCGGTCGAGGCGAGCATGCCGATGCGGTAGGCGGCGACATAGGAGGCCATGCCGGCGGCCTGCTCGCTCTCGTCGAGGCTTTCGACGCGAAAGGCGTCGATGACGATGTCCTGGGTCGCCGATGCGGCGGCGACCAGCAGCGCCCCTAACGCCACGACGAAAGCGGACCGCGCCGGATCGCAAGCGCCGAGAAACAGGATCGCGGCGATCAACAACAGCTGCGCGGCCAACAGCCAGCCGCGGCGCCGGCCGAAGCGCCGCGACAACACCGGTATGTCGAGCGCATCGACGATCGGCGCCCACAGGAATTTGAGCGTGTAGGGCGTGCCGACCAGGGCGAACAGGCCGATGGTGCCGAGGTCGACCTTGGCCTCGGTCATCCAGATCAGCAGCGTCGAGCCGGACAGCGCCAGCGGCAGGCCGGAAGAAAAGCCGAGAAACAGAATAATCAGGACGCGGCGCTTGAGATAAACCGACAGCGTCTGCGCCCATAAGCGGCGCGCGGGCGCGGCAGGGCCGGCCTCCGGCGGCAGCGTCACGCCTCGCTACTCCCCGGCCTGCAGCTTGCGCACCGGCGCGGACAGCGCCTGCGGGTCGTCCGCTGCATCGCCGTTGAACTCGACCTGCGCGATGCGTTCGCCGCGGCCTTCGATCTTCTCGATCGAGATGATGGACTGCCTGATGTCTTCGTTGGACTGGTTGAAATGCGCCTGCAGCTTGCGGATACGATCGCCCAACAGGCCGACGTCCTTCACCAAGCGTCCGACTTCATCGCGAATCTGATCGGCCGCCTCGCGCATCCTGAAGTCACGTTGGTTCTGCCGAACGAGCTGAATCGCCAGCATTAACAGGGACGGTGAGACGATCACGACGCGGGAGCGAAACGCCTTCTGCACCAGATCGTCGAATTCCTCGTGCAGCTCGGCATAGATCGACTCCGAGGGCACGAACATGAACGCCAGCTCCTGGGTCTCGCCCGGTACTAGATATTTCGCCACGTCGTTGATGTGCTTGGTCACGTCCTGACGCAAGCGGGCCGCAGCAAGCTTGCGCTCGTCCTCGCTTCCGGCGTCGCGGTAAGCAGTACTTGCCTCCAGCGGAAATTTCGAATCGATCACCAGCGGGCGATTGTCGGGCAGAAAAATCACACAGTCCGGACGCGTCTTGTTGGGCAGCGTGTATTCGAAGGCGTAGCAGCCCTTCGGCAGCCCGTCGCCGACGATGACCTCCATGCGGCCCTGGCCGAAGGCGCCACGCGACTGCTTGTTGGCGAGGATGCTCTGCAGCGAGGTGACCTGGCTGGCGAGCTGGGTGATGTTCTGCTGCGCGCTGTCAATGACGGCGAGCCGCTCGTTGAGCTTCTGCAAATTCTCGGCGGTCTTTTGCGTGGTGTGCTGCATCGATTCGCCGAGCCGGTGCGTCACCGCGTCGAGCCGCTCGTTGACCGAGCGCTGCAGCTGCGACTGGGTGTTGGTGAAATGGCCCATCAACGCCTCGAGCCGCGCCGCATTGTCGGTCTGCACGCGGGCGAGTTCGGCGATCACGGCGGCATGCGGCTCGGCGCCGTCGCGGCCGCGCCACAGCACCAGCGCGATCGCCGCGAACACGATGCAGACGGCAATGAGGGCGAAGAGCGCGATGGTCGGCAGCATGTCGGTCATGAGGCAAGTCTATGCGATTCGCCGCGGCCGGAACGAAGAGCGAACGGTCATACCCGCTCGGGCCGTGCGGCGCAACCGGGCCTGTGCGCATTGACCGCGGTTTACGCACCGCTTACATCGCCGACATGGCGGTGCGTGAAATCATCAAACTTCCCGACAAGCGGTTGCGGCTCGAGTCCGAGCCGGTCAAGCGCGTCGACGCCGGCATCCGCAAGCTGGTCGATGATCTGTTCGAGACCATGTACGACGCGCCCGGCATCGGGCTTGCGGCGATCCAGATCGGCGTCGCCAAGCGCGTCGTGACCATGGACCTGTCGAAGAAGGACCAAACGCACGAGCCGCAAGTCTTCATCAATCCGGAGATCACCTGGGCGTCGGCGGACACGGCGAAATACGAGGAAGGCTGCCTGTCGATCCCGGAGTTTTACGAGGAGGTCGAGCGCCCCGCCAAGGTCAGGGTGAAGTATCTCGACATCGACGGCAAGGAGCACGAGATCGAGGCCACGGGGCTCCTTGCCACCTGCCTGCAGCACGAGATCGACCACACCAACGGCGTGCTGTTCATCGATCACATCTCCAAGCTCAAACGCGACCGCATCGTCAAAAAGTTCGCCAAGGCAGCGAAGAAGGTGGAGGCGTGATTGCCGCTGCGCCTCGTTTTCATGGGCACGCCCGACTTCGCCGTGCCCACGCTGGTCGCGCTTGCCGGCGCTGGCCACCAGA
>JASHWN010000539.1 GCA_030044035.1 Xanthobacteraceae bacterium | reverse complement strand
GGATAGTCGAGCCGCGCCACGCTATCGAGCGTCGCCTTGAGCATCTCGGGCGGCTCGCAGCATGCCGGAATATGGATCGACACTTTCGGCGCAAACGGCTCGGGCACGAGCGGCGGCGAAGCCGCCAGCCGCCGCGGCGGCCGGCCGAAGGCGATCGCCGCAATCTCGTCGAGCCGCGCCAGCGCGATAGCGACGAGCGGCAAGAGCAGCACGACGCCGAGCCCGAGCGCGAACGCGGCGCCCGGCACGAAATAATGGCCCTTCCAGAACGCCACCACGGCGGCGAACCAAGCGCCGGCGAGATGCGCGGAGATCGCCAGCATCAGCGCTTGCCGCACCGTCGCGCCGGCCAGCGCCAGGATCGGCAGCGACAGCAAGAGGCCGAGCAGCACCGCAAGCCCGGCGCGCTTGAAATAATCCGGATCGCCGAGCGGCCCGGTCCAGGAGAATTTGGCCAGACGCGAAGCGTCGAAAATGCCCCAATACGAGCCGACGCCGCCTTCGAACGTCTTCCACGGCTGATCGATGGCCTCGACGATATTGTAGTCGATGCCGTAGGCCTGGGCGCGCGAGGCAAAATCGCGCAGCACCGTCGCCTGCTCGGTACGGCCGGGGAAGGCGTTCTGGAAATTGTAGCCGGCGCTCGGCCAGCCGAACTCGGCGATGACGATGCGCTTGCCGGGGAGCGCGCGGCGCAGCTTGTCGTAAAACTCGATCGTGTAATCGACCGCGTGCGACGCATCGATGCCGTTCCAGTACGGCAGCACGTGCGCGGCGACGAAATCGACCGCGGAGGCGAGCTCGGGATGCTCGAGCCAGACCGAGCCGATTTCGCCGGTGGTCACCGGCACCGGGCTCTCGCGCTTCGCCTGTTTGATAAGCTCGATCAGCTCCGGCAGCTTCATCTCGTCGCGAAGGATCGTCTCGTTGCCGACCACGATGGCATCGACGTTGCTGTTATGCCGGGCAAGCTCGATGGCGGCGGCAACTTCGCGCGCGTTGCGCTCTTTGTCTTTGCTGATCCAGGCGCCGAGCGTGACTTTCAGGCCGAACTCGGCGGCAATCGGCGGCACCAGCTCGGCGCCGCCGGTCGACGAATAGAGTCGGATCGCGTGCGTATAAGGCGCGATGGCTTTCAGGTCGGCGCGGATTTGTTCGGCAGTCGGGCGCGCGCCGCGGTCGGGATCATCCGAACTGGCGAATGGCGCGTAGGAGAGGCTCGCGAGTTGACCGTTGAATTCCGGAGCGTTGGCTTGCGTTCGCAACAGAACCCATAGCCCGGCATGCACGCACACGACGAGCGTGAGCACAGCGGCGACGGTGCGCATCGACTTTCAACCACGCGGGGCTAAAGGCACGGGCCCGAACCTGTCCCCAAAGGTTCGACGATGGTCGTAAGGAGGGTAAGGCCACCTTGCGAGCGGCATCAAAACAAGTAGCGCGCGCGCATGGCAAATTCAAGACAACAGACAGAATTTTGGCGCAGTTTGCCGGTGCAAAGCGACCTTGGAGAAAAACTTCGCGCTCAGTGATTGCTGGTCGCGCTCGGCGCTGCCGCGGCGGCAGCAGGCGGGGGAGGGGCCGGCTGGCTGGGGTTGATCCAGCAGGCCGTGATCCGGTTGTTGAGGCTGTCGGTGGCCTTCGGATCGATAGTGTTGGTCTGCAGGATCAGGCAGCGAAAGGTCGCCGGGATGTGGGCGGCCGGGCAACCGAACCGGTCGTAGAGATCGAGATGGCGAAACGCCGTCTCGATGTCGTCGCGCCACATCAGGCTGATCACGCGCCGGCCAAGCCAGACGCATTCCGGGTTGCTGGCCGGACCGGTCATGGCGTGCTGGATGTCGGCGTACTCCTCGGTCTTCTGCGCCGGCGCCGGACCGGGGGCTGGCGGCTTTTCGGCCTCCTTGGCAGCCCCGCCGCTTTGGGCGAAAGCCGTGCCGGTTAGCGCCGGGACAGCGGCCGCGAGCCAGATTGCGGCGCCCAGGGCCACCATGATGCGGACAACGCGAAGGAACATGTTTTCGACTTTGGCTGGATGAGATGTTTTTGCGAGGCCCGGAAAGGGCGCCGGTCCCTTAAGCACCCGATCAAGCCGGCATTGCGGCCAATTTTGCGGCCGCGGCCGGCGCAGACCACATCGCAACTCCGGCGATTTGTCCAGCGCGCATCGCACGCAGACGCCCGGAACCGCGCGACGACTTGGCACGACGCGCGGTCAAGGTTAATGGCAGGCGGTGCTTTTTCCACCCGCCAACGGACATCGCGCCGGCCCGGCGCTGGCGCTGTTTGCGCTCACGGCGCTCGCGATCGGCGCGACCTGGTGGTGGCTCGGCCGTCCGGTCGCGCTGCCGCCGTCGCCGCTTGGTCCCGGCGAGAAGCTTTATTGCGTGTCCTACGCGCCGTATCGCGGCGACCAGGATCCATTGGTCGAGGGCACCCGCGTACCGGCCGCGCAGATCGACGAGGATCTGGCGCTGATCGCCAAATACAGTAATTGCGTGCGCATCTATTCGGTCGACGATGGCGCAGCCGACGTCCTCGCGAGCGCGCGCCGCTACGGCCTGAAGGTCTTGGACGGACTGTGGCTCTCCAACAAGGCCGAGAAGAATCGCCGGCAGATCGCCACCACCATCGCGCTCGCCAAGGAATACGCCGACGTGGTCAGCGCTGTCATAGTCGGCAACGAGGTGCTGCTGCGCGGCGAGATGCCGGCTGACGCGCTGATTGCCGCCATCCGCGAGGTCAAGGCGCAGGTGCCGGAGCCGGTCAGTTACGCCGACGTTTGGGAATTTTGGCTGCGCAATCCCGAAGTGGCGAGCGCGGTCGACTTCATCACCATTCACATGCTGCCGTATTGGGAGGATTTCCCGATCCCCGCCGATAAGGCGGCGGCCCATGTCAAAGAAATCCACGACCAGGTCGCCACCGCCTTTCCCGGCAAGGACATCATGATCGGCGAACTCGGCTGGCCGAGCCGCGGCCGCATGCGCGAGGCCGCGCGGCCCTCGCCGTCCGACCAGGCCCGCGTCATTCTGGAGACGCTCGCTTTCGCCAAGCGCGCCAACGTTCGGGTCAATGTGATCGAAGCCTTCGATCAGCCCTGGAAGCGCTGGCTCGAAGGCACGGTCGGCGGTCAATGGGGCATTTTCGACCGGGCCACCGGCGCGCCGAAATTCAGTTTCAGCGGCGCCGCCATATCCGATCATCCCGACTGGGCGATGCAGGCGCTGGCCGGAATAGCGCTTGCCGCCGCGGCGTTTGCCGCTGCGTTTGCAGCCGGGCGGGCCAAGTTGGCGCCGCCGTATTTCTGGTGGCGGATTGCTGCGCTTGCATACCTGCCGGCGGTGCTGTTCGGTTGGACGATCACTCAAGTCGCGCCGGAGAGTTTCAGTGCCGGCGGCTGGCTGCGCTCGCTGGCGCTCGTGGCTGTCGCCGCAGCCTCGCCGCTCGTTTGCGCCATGGCAGCCGCCGTGCGCCGGCCGCTTCCGCCATTTTCGGCGCTGCTCGACGGTACCGGCATGCAAGGCGATGCCCTGACCTGGGCTCTCGGCCTAAGCTTCCTGCTGCTCGTTCTGTTGGCGGTGCAGACCGCGTTAGGTCTGGTGTTCGATCCGCGCTACCGTGACATTCCGTTCGCCGCTTTGGGCGCCGCCGTGTTGCCTTATCTGGTGCTATGGGCCTCGACGGCACGCCGACCGGGACCGCCGGCGATGGCGGAGCGCACTGCCGCCGTCGTTCTTGCCGCTTCGGCAATCTACATCGCGGTCAACGAAAGCTTCGCCAACTGGCAGGCCATATGGTTTTGCGCGGCGCTTCTCGGCCTTGCCTTTATACTGGCGCAGGCGCGCGGCGCGCCAAGCTCAGGATAAGCGTTCCGACGGCAAGCCCGGCGAGATCGACGTTGTGCAGGCCGAGGCCGAAGCCGGCCGCTGCAAGCGCAAGACCCGTCAGCACGATCGACGGCCGCATCAGGTGGACGAGCGCGATGGCGAGCGCCACAGCCCCGAACACTTCGTGCTCGAATAGCGGAATCGTGATCCGGAAGGTGCTGCACAGCCATGTGGAAAGGCCGCCCTGGCAGGCGAGCGCCACATTGGCTTTCTCGATCGCCATCAAGCGCAGATAAAGCGCCTCGCCGACGGCCAAAAAGCCGATGGCAATGAGCCAGTTGGTTTGCCGCGCCGTCGGCAGAAACAACGGGCGGCGCGTGGTGCCGGCAAGGTGGGACATGGCGTTCGGACTTGGCGTTCGGACTTGGCGTTCGCGCATGCCATGCACGATCCCGGCGCGTCGCGCAAACGAATTTCGCAAGGCGAAGGGTGCCGATTACTGCAGCGCAATGTGTTGCCCGCCGAACAAGGTCGGCTGGCAGGGCAGCCGATACAGTGCGAGCGCCGCGCAGAGCTTGGCCGCCGCTTCGGCATTGGCGAGCGGGCCAACCACCAGCCGCAATTCGGTGCGGCCGGTGTGCGGTGCCTGCCGCAGCATCACCGCCGGCATCAATCCTTCGAAGAGCTTGCCGTGCGCCGAGTGGATGCCGAGCCAGCGTGCCCGCAGCACCTCGATGGAAACCGCGCTGCCGATATCGACGCCATATTTCAATGTGGCGGCCGGCGCCGCAGCACTAGGTGGTGCCGCTGCGGGACCCGGCATAGCGGCGCGCGACTGCATCGGCTCTGTGGCGGCTATCTGAGCGGGCGCCGGGGCCGGCGGAGGCGCCGATGCAGCGGGCGCTGGCCCGGACGCTGGCGCCGATGTCGCTGGCGGGGCGGCAATTACGGCATGCGATTCTGGCGCCGGC
>JASHWN010000538.1 GCA_030044035.1 Xanthobacteraceae bacterium | reverse complement strand
TCACCCTGAGGTGCGAGCGAAGCGAGCCTCGAAGGGCGACGGCCCGTGAGTCCTCGGCCGTATCCTTCGAGGGCCGCTTCGCGGCCACCTCAGGATGACGGTCAACATTAATTGCGCTTGGTATTATAATTAGACGAATCTCCATTACTGCAAATGCATGATTCCTCTCAATTCGGACATAGAAATATCTCTGAGCGCTACCCCTCGTTCTCGATCTTCTCCCGCGCGGCGCTGGCGAGAAAAGCTGAGCGGGTAAGGCCGCGGCGCGCCGCGGCCTCGTCGATGGCATTCAACAGGCCGGCATCGAGCGAGAGATTGGCCTTTACCGGGCGTGCGGCATCGAGCACCAGCGGCACGTAGGCAAGAATGCCGCCGCGCGCCAGTGCCTCGGCAACCTCCGGATCGCGGCGCAGCTTTTCCGCCGAGCGAGGCTTTGCGATTTTCTCGCCATCGGCACGCGCGTCCTCCACCCATAGTGTCACGGCCTCGACCGCATTACGCAGCGCTTCATCGACGGTTCTGCCGCCGGAGGTGCAACCCGGCAAGTCGGGCACCACAATGCCGAAAGCCCCGGGTTTCCCGTCTACGATGGCTACGTAGCGCATGGCTGTACCTTCTCATTGCCATCCAGCCGCGCGCGCGATCGCGCGCGCAACTCCAGGCGAAAACGTGCGGTGACGCGGAACAATAATCCTGCCAGGCCGGCTGGGATGCTTGAACACGTCGTGATCTCCGCCATGGCGCTCGATCCAGCCATCCCGCCTAAGCCGGGCCACAATTTTCGCTCGGTTCGTCTCGGGTTGGGCCATGGCGAACGCTTGATGCGTAAATATTGGCGCATTCGCGATTGTCAATCAAGCAGGCCTGGCTAAGGGGTGCACTCCAAACCGAGGTTGTCCGGATTGAAAAAATCGCGAACGCATGCGCGACGGCCGCGTCGTCTATATCGGCGCCGAGCGGGTCGACGACTGTCACCGCGCACGCCTTGCGAATGGGTATCATCAAGTCTGCGATGATCGTTGATGAGCCGCGTATGGTGTCACCTCGCCGACCGGCATCCGCGCGGTCAAAAATTTCGGCGGCCCCGACATCGCGGCCTTGATCTGGGACAAGATCGAGGCGAAGCGGAAGTAGCCCTGCTCCTTCAGGCGCGCGCCGGCGCGGGCGCCGTCACGGTGACGCCTGCGCCCGAAGACTTGCGCACCGTAATCACCGCCAGTGCCGCAATGATGCAAAGCGCGCCGGCGACGAAGAACGCCGGCAGGTAAGTGGCGAACTCGGTGCGCACCAGGCCGGCGCCGAACGCGGCGCTGGCGGCGCCGATTTGATGGCCGGCAAAGACCCAGCCGAACACGATGCCGGCTTTCTCGCGGCCGAAGCGGTCGGCGGTGATCTTCACGGTCGGCGGCACGGTGGCGATCCAGTCGAGTCCATAGAACACCGCGAACAGCGACAGGCCGTAGAACGTAAAATCGGTGAACGGCAGGTAGAGCAGCGACACTCCGCGCAGGCCGTAATACCAGAACAAGAGCCAGCGCGGATCGAAGCGGTCGGACAGCCAGCCCGAGCCGATGGTGCCGAAGAAATCGAAAAAGCCCATCATGGCGAGCACGCTCGCCGCGGTGACGGCCGGCAAGCCGAAGTCGTGGCACAGCGTTACAAAGTGGGTTTGGATCAGGCCGTTGGTGCTGCAGCCGCACACGAAGAAGGTGCCGAACAGCACCCAGAAGATCGGCGCCCGCGCGGCGTCCTTGAGCACGACCAGCGGCGACAGCAACAGCGAGACCAGACCGGCACCGGTGGCAGGCGGCGGCGAGACCGCGGTTTCGCCATAGAGCGGAAGCCCGATGTCGCTCGGCCGGTCGCGCATCAACAACAACGCCACGCCGCCGGCGAGCGCCAGCATGCAGCACACCATGACCAGCGCCATGCGCCAGCCGTAGCTGGTCGCCACCTGTGCGATCAGCGGCAGGAACAGCAATTGTCCGGTCGCATTGCTGGCGGCAAAAATGCCCATCACCAGACCGCGCCGGGCATTGAACCAGCGCGTCGCCACCGTCACGGCAAGCACCATGGCGGTAAGCCCGGTGCCGACGCCGACCACGATGCCCCAGAGCAGAACGAGTTGCCAGACCTTGGTCATCATCAGCGAGGTCAGAAACCCGGCCGAAATCAGGATGACTGCGCTCACCATCACGGCGCGCACGCCGTAGCGGTTCATGAACGCGGCGGCGAACGGGCCGAACAGGCCGAACAGCATGAGCCGGAGCGCCAAGGCCGAGGATATTTGATCGTTGGCCCAGCCGAATTCGTTCTCCAGCGGCACGATCAGCACGCCCGGCGTGCTCATGGCGGCCGCCGTGACGACGGTGGTCAAGAGCGTGACCCCGACGACGACCCAGCCGTAGTGGATATTGCGGCGCTGTAGCGCCGTCGCCAAAGCAGAAGGTCCCATGTCTGGTCCAATGTCTTGGCCCATAGCGCTTGGCCCATAGCCTGTTCTGACGCAGCAGCCAATGAATGACGAGTAGAGGCGACACGCTGGCGTAAGGCGGCTATATCGGCGCGTGTCCTTTGGCGGGCAATGATCACGAGGGGTATGGCAGCCATGCTCGCGACCGGCGGCGAACGATTGGAGCGTATGCGCGACGGCCGCGTCGTCTATATCGGCGCCGAGCGGGTCGACGACGTCACCTCGCATCCGGCCTTCCGCAATGGCGCCCGCACCATCGCGGCGCTGTACGATCTCAAAGCCGATCCCGCGAAGCGTGATCTGTTCAGCTACGAGGAAGACGGCGAGCGCATCGGCCTGCAATGGCTGCGCTGCCGCACGCACGACGATCTGGCGCGACGCATGCGCGCCATGAAGGCGATCGCCGACGCCACCTATGGGCTGATCGGCCGCTCACCCGACCACGTCGCCGGCCTGATCACAGGATTGGCGATGCGGCCCGAACTACTCGACGAGCTGCATGCCGGCTTCGGCGACAATCTGCTCCGCTTCTATGACCGCGCGCGCAGGAACGACCTCTACCTGTCGTTCGCGGTGACGCCGCCGTCCGGCATCCGCGACCGCGAGATCTACACCGGCGTGGTGCGCGACGACCCGACCCTGCGGGTCGTCGCCGAAGACGATTCCGGCGTGACTGTCTCAGGCATGAAGATGCTCGCCACCGGCGCAATCTTCGGCGACGAGGTCTATATCGGCAATCTCACCGCGATCGACAACAAGCGGCAAAGCGAGAGCATCACCGCCGCCATTCCCAACAACGCGCCCGGCGTGTCGTTCTGGGCGCGCGAGCCGTACGAGCGCCACGCCCGCGAGGGAGCCGATTACCCGCTCAGCTATCGCTTTGACGAGAACGACGCCGTGCTGGTCTGCGACCGCGTCAAGATTCCGTGGGAGCGCGTTTTTCTGCACAACAACGGCGCCTGGTCGCGCCGCATCTACATCGAGACGCCGGCCAACGTTTATCAGAACCAGCAGTCCAATATCCGGTTCTGGGCCAAGATGGGACTTGTCGTCGGGCTGGCGAGCCGCATGTGTGAAGCCAATGGTGTCGCCAAGGTGCCGGCGGTGCGCGAGACGCTCGGCCGGCTCGCCGCGCTCGAAGCCACCATCGCGGGCCTCGTCGCCGGCCAGATCGAGGCCGCCGAAGACTGGCCGGAAAACTTTGTCACGCCGAACCGCCGTATGGTCTACGCCGCGCTGAACTGGTGCCAGGAACACCACACCGAGATCATCGATACGCTGCGCACGCTCGCTGGCGCCGCGCCGCTGCAAATGCCGGCCAGCATCGATCTATGCGCCGACCCGCAGCTGAAGGACCGCTTCGAGCGCTGGTGGGGCACCGCCAGCATGCCGGCAATGGCGCGCTATAAGCTCTACAAGCTGGTCTGGGATTTGATCGGCTCGGAATTCGCCGGCCGCCACATGCTGTACGAAAAATTCTATGCCGGGAATTCGATCATCGTGCGCAACCAGAGCGACCGCGAGGCGCCGTGGGACAGATTTCACGGCATCGTCGATGGGCTCCTTGGCG
>JASHWN010000537.1 GCA_030044035.1 Xanthobacteraceae bacterium | reverse complement strand
GAGCGCGCCACTTCCCGGTAGGCCGGCGTCGGCAGGCCGCGCGCCTGCGCCCATTCCTGCAGCACCGTCTTGGGATCGCGCAGCGGCTGCGCGGTCGCCCGCATGCGCTCCTGCCACAGCCGTTCGACCAGCGCGGAAGCCGCCGCATAGCCGCCGTCGAGATAAGCGGCGCCGATCAGCGCCTCGCAGACATCGGCCAGGATCGCCGGGCGCTTGCGCGCCCCCGCATTGACTTCCGAGGAGCCGAGCTTGATGGCGGCGCCGAGCTCGATCGACACCGCGATCTCGGCGCAAGTCTCCTTGCGCACCAGGTCGGCAAGCCGGCGCGACAGTTCGCCCTCGTCGGCCTTGGGAAAGCTGCGGAACAGCATGTCGGAGATGACGAGGCCGAGGACGTGGTCGCCAAGAAATTCGAGGCGCTGATAGGAGCCGGCGCGGTTACGCGGCCCTTTGAGCGCCGAAATATGGGTGAGTGCGACGGTGAGCAGGGCCGAATCGCTGAAGCGATAGCCGATGCGATTTTCCAGCACCGAGGCGCTGCGGCGGCCGCGGCGCGGTTCTTTTCGGCCGTCCCCTGCGCCAGGCGCCTGCTCGGCGCCGCCACCGGCCGCAGCCGGCTCTCCCTCTTGCGGTGCAGCCGCGCTTTTTATTCTGCGGCGGCCGCTCATCGCACCAGCGTGAACATCCGGCTCCAGCGCACCGCCCACGGCCAATCCCAAATCTCCCAGGCGTGCGCGCCGCCGCCGATCGAAAAGAAGATGATCTGTGCTCTGCCGATAAGGTTCTCGAACGGCACATAGCCGACCGCGCTGAGCACACGGCTGTCGGTCGAGTTGTCGCGATTGTCGCCCATCATGAAATACTCGCCGGGCGGCACTGTGTAGACCTCGGTATTGTCGAGAAAGCCGTTATCGGTGAAATCGTGGGTGATGTAGCTCACGCCGTTTGGCAGTGTCTCGCGGAAGCACATCACCGGCTCCGGCAAATCCTCGTGGGCGACGCAGCCTTGCGTCACGCGCTCGCGCTTGACCGGCACGCCGTTGATGTTGAGCACGCCATGGATCACCTGAATGTGGTCGCCGGGCAGGCCGACGACGCGCTTGATATAGTCGATCGAATCGTCCTTCGGCAGCCGGAACACGACCACGTCGCCGCGCTGCGGCTGCGATGCAAAAATACGTCCGGAAAACAGCGGCGGCGAGAACGGCAGCGAATAATGGGTATAGCCGTACGAATATTTGGACACGAACAGATAATCGCCGACCAACAGCGTCGGGATCATCGAGCCGGACGGAATATTGAAGGGCTGGAACAGAAAGGTGCGGATGACGAGCGCGATGACCAGCGCATGGACAACTACGCGAACCGTTTCGGCGAAGCCTTCCTCTTTCCGTTTGGTACCGGTCTGCACGCTCATTCGCCTATTGTCCTGCATCTGTCATTCGCCGCGCTGCACGCCCGCGCCCTTGTAGCCTCTGGGAGGGGCACGCGCAATTGCACGCGGGGATTCGCCGCGGCGCGCGCCAGCCAAATTTTCGCAAGTCCTTTCAGCGCGTTATGAGCATTCTTTGGGTGGTATAACGAAGTTTTTAATTCGCGGCCGAAGCGCGCCCGCCTTGACGCTGCCTTCATAGCCATCGCGATCAGCCGGCCGGCACGGCGAATGCCCAGATGATGACGAAGGCGTGCGCCATCGGACCCTCATCGGTGATGGTCAGCTCGATCCGCGCCTCGTAGCCAGCGGGCGTGATCGCATCGAGCCGCCGCTTGGCGCCGCCAGTCAGCACCAAGGTCGGCCGTCCCGAGACGAGATTGACCACGCCCATGTCGCGCCACCACACGCCGGCGCGCAGCCCCGTGCCCAAAGCTTTGGCGCACGCCTCCTTGGCGGCGAAACGCTTGGCGTAGGTTTCGACGCGGTTGCGCCGACGCTCGGCGCGCTCGCGCTCGGCTGCGGTGAAGACGCGGTCGATGAAGCGGTCACCGTGACGTTCGATCACTTTCGCGATGCGGCGCACATCGGTGATGTCGGAGCCGATGCCGATGATCATCGTGCCGTCCCGGCCCCGGCCGCCCCGGCTCTGGCGCGACCGCGGTCCATCGCCGCGCGCATGGCGCGCACGACGGCGCTGAGCCCGTCGAAAATGGCCTCGCCGATAAGGAAATGACCAATATTGAGTTCGACGATTTCCGGCAACGCGGCAATCGTCTCCGCCGTTGCGAAATCGAGGCCGTGTCCGGCATGAACTTCAAGCCCGAAGCTTTTGGCACGTGCGGCGCCGCGCACGATGCGGTCGAATTCGGCCGCTGCAGCTGCGTCGTCACCGGCCGCTGCGGCATCGCACCACGCGCCGGTATGGATTTCGATGACCGGCGCACCGATGGCGCGCGCCGCGTCGATCTGCGCCGGCTCGGCGGCAATGAACAAGGACACGCGGATGCCGCATGCGGTCAATTCGCCGACCGCCGCGCGTAAGGCCTCGCACTGACCCGCGGCATCAAGGCCGCCCTCGGTGGTGCGTTCTGCCCGCCGCTCCGGCACGATGCAGGCCGCATGCGGCCGCACCCTTTTGGCGATACCGACCATCTCCGCGGTCGCTGCCATTTCGAGATTGAGCGGCTTTTTGATGCGCTCCTTCAACCGCGCGATGTCGTCATCGACGATGTGGCGGCGATCTTCGCGCAGATGCGCGGTAATGCCGTCGGCCCCGGCCGCAATCGCGATCTCCGCCGCCCGCAGCGGATCGGGATGCCGTCCGCCGCGCGCGTTGCGCACCGTGGCAACGTGGTCGATGTTGACGCCGAGGCGGATGGGTAACGAAACCGGCATGATCCTGAAAGGCCCAGCTTATTTGATCCAGTTCTCGACCCTCAAACGAGGGACGCGACGAAATTCGCGTTCATTGTTAGTGACCAACGTTAGGTCCAGCAATCGCGCGTGAGCAGCGATCCAAAGATCGTTGGCGCCGATCATTTCGCCTCGAGCAGTGAGTTCGGCACGGATGGAGCCATAGACGTTGCCAGCCTCCGGCGGCAGCGGAAGGACTTGGATCAACTGCGTCAGCTCTTCCAATGCTCGCCAAGGCTCCGGGCCGGTAGCTTTTTCTTCGATGCCATAAATTAACTCACCGTAAGTGATGACCGATAGCGCTGACTCTCCACGCTCCAGCCGGTCGAATCGGATACGCGCTCGTTCAGGTCGGCCGCGGCGAATATAAACAAAGGTATCGGTGTCTAGGAGATAGCGAGGCTTGGTCACAGGCCTTCACGCTCCGGAGGCAGTTCATCAAGCTCATCTGCCAAATCTTCGATAGGAAGACTTGCTATCAGTTCGAATGCACGCGCCATTCCCTTGGATTTTTCGCGCAGGACAACCTCGTCGCCGCGCCGGAAGATTTCCACTTCGTCGCTGTCAAAGCGGAATTCCTTGGGCAGTCGGACGGCCTGACTATTTCCTGACTTGAAAATGCGCGCCGATGCCATCGCGATCTCCGTATATCCCGTCACGTATATACGAGATTGACGGCCAAATCGCAACTGCACAGCAGCAGTGTGGGCTAACCGTTCACCCGCTCGGCACTGGCGACCACCTTCTTCGCCCGCAGCTGCGAGATGATCGAGGTGAGGTGCTTGAGGTTATAGACCTCGAGATCGATCGTCATTTCGGTGAAATCCGGCGACTGGCGCGTCATCTTGACGTTGTCGATGTTGCCGTCGTGCTCGGCGATGACCTGCGCGATCTGCGCCAGCGTACCCGGCTCGTTGACCGAGTGCACCGCAAGGCGCGCCGGGAAGCGCTGCGTCGTCTCGTCGTCGATGTCCCAGCGCAAGTCGAGCCAGCGTTCCGGCTGGTCCTCGAACTCGGTGAGCGCCGGCGACTGAATCGGGTAGATGGTGATACCCTCGCCCGGCGTCATGATGCCGACGATGCGGTCGCCCGGCACCGCGCCGCCGTTCGGCGCAAAGCGTACCGGCAGATCGGTGTTGATGCCCCGGATCGGGATCGCGCCATCGCCGCCACCGCCCCCGCCCCCGCTGCCGCCGCCACCCGGCAGCTTGAACTTCACCGCCTTGGCGCGCTTTAGGCCGAACCAGCCGCTTTCGCTCTTCGCCGCCGGCGGCGTTACGCGCTCGTCCTTGTAGTCCGGATACATGGCGCGCACCACGTCGGCGGCGCGCATTTCGCTGCGCCCGACCGCCGCCATGACGTCATCGATCGAGGCGCGGGCGAGCCGCGGCAGCGCGCCTTCGAGCTGCTCGTCTGAGTAGGCGATCTTGGCGCGCTGACACAGCCGCTCGACCAGGCGACGGCCGAACGCCGAATACTGGCTGCGCACCGCCTCACGCGTGGCGCGGCGGATCGAGGCGCGCGCCTTGCCGGTGACGACGATCGATTCCCAGGCCGTCGGCGGCGCGACCTGCGCCGACGAGGTCAGGATTTGCACCTCGTCGCCATTCTGCAACGGCGCGCTGAGCGGGCCGATCTTGCCGTTGATCTTGGCGCCGATTGCCATGTTGCCGACGTCGGTATGCACCGCATAGGCGAAATCGATCGGCGTAGCGCCGCGCGGCAGCGCGATCAGCTTGCCCTTAGGCGTGAAGCAGAACACCTGGTCGTGGAACAGTTCGAGCTTGGTGTGCTCGAGGAACTCTTCCGGATTTGAGCCCTCAGCCAAAAGCTCGATCGTGCGGCGTAGCCACGCGTAAGCGCTCGATTCGCGCGACAGCATCTCGGTCGGCGAGCCGAGGCCGTCTTTGTACAGCGCATGCGCGGCGATGCCGTATTCGGCAATCTGCTGCATTTCGCGGGTGCGGATCTGCAGCTCGACGCGCTGCTTGCCCGGACCGATCACGGTGGAATGGATCGAGCGGTAATCGTTCTGCTTGGGCGTGGAGATGTAGTCCTTGAAGCGGCCGGGCACGACCGGCCAGCTGGTGTGCACGATGCCGAGCGCCTGGTAGCACTCGGCGACGGTGCCGAGGACGACGCGGAATCCGAGGACGTCGGAGAGCTGCTCGAAGCCGACGGCCTTGCGCTCCATCTTGCGCCAGATCGAATAGGCGCGCTTGCGCCGCCCGGACACTTCCGCTGCGATCCCCTGATCGGCAAGCTTTTTGGCGAGCTGCTGCTCGATTTCGGCGATCCAGCCACGCGAGCGCTCGGCCAGCGCATTGAGCCGTTCGCTGATCACCCTGTGAGCATCGGGATTGAGCTCACGAAACGCCAAATCTTCGAGCTCCTCACGCATCTGCTGCATGCCCATGCGACCGGCGAGCGGCGCATAGATGTCGAGCGTCTCTTCCGCGGTGCGGCGGCGCGCTTCCGGCGGCCGATGGGCAAGCGTGCGCATGTTGTGCAGGCGGTCGGCGAGCTTGATCAGCAGGACGCGGACGTCGTCGGCGATGGCAAGCAGGAGCTTGCGCAGATTTTCTGCCTGCTTGGCCTCCTTCGACACCAGGTCGAGCTTTTTCAGCTTGGTCAGCCCCTCGACCAGCACGCCGATGTCATGACCGAACAGGCGATCGATCTCGGCGCGGGTCGCGTCGGTATCCTCGATCGTGTCGTGCAGCAGCGCCGCAGCGATGGTGGCATCGTCGAGCTTGAGTTCGGTCAGAATCGCGGCGACCTGAAGCGGGTGCGAGAAATACGGGTCGCCGGAGGCGCGCCGCTGCTCGCCATGCGCCCGCATTGCGTACACGTAGGCGCGGTTGAGCAAGTCCTCATTGGTCTTTGGATTGTACTGCTTGACCCGATCGATCAACTCGTACTGCCGCAGCAGCTGCGGCTTGCGCGAGGGCTGTGGAGGGGTCGGAACCGGCCGCAACGGCGCGGCGTCGGCCGTCGGCACCAGCTCCGGAGCGTGCGCGACCGCCACTCCGAGCTCTGGCTCGGCCTGCGCCGGAGGCAGATCCACTGGCGTCGGCTGCGGCATGGCGGTCTTGCCGATCTCTTGGGAATCCTTTGGCCGTCTCCCGGCGCTCGCTCGACGGCGATTAGCGAACGCTGCCGTTGCCGTTCAATCGACCGCATCGGCAGGCGCCTGATACTCACAATATCATGGGGCGACGCTGACGCTACCAGGCAAGCGCAACGGCAGCCCGGCTCGAGTACGTGCCGCCCGCCAAGCGCCGAGAATGGCCGATTTTCGTTAATGAATCGGCGGCCGAAGCGGCCGCGGCGCCTTAAGCCCGCTATTCCTCGTCGTCGACCGGATCGGGCTCGGGTTCGGCTTCCGGAGGCGTCAGGCCCTCGAGCCCTTTGAGCAGCTCTTCTTCGCTCATCCGCTCGGTGGTGACCTCGGTGTCGTCGGCATCGACACCGGTGCCGGGGGCGCCGATCAGGGGCATGGCCTCGGGCTCAGGTTCATCGACCTCGACGTATTTCTGCAGCGAATGGACGAGTTCCTCCTTGAGGTCGCCAGGCGACAACGCTTTTTCGGCGATCTCGCGCAGGGCCACAACCGGGTTTTTGTCCTTGTCGCGCTCGACCGCGATCTGCGAGCCAGAGGAGATCATGCGGGCGCGGTGGGCGGCGAGCAGGACGAGTTCGAAGCGATTCTCGACCTTGTCGATGCAATCTTCGACGGTCACGCGGGCCATGTGGCTTCAGCTCCTTAGTTCGGCGCTCGGCAGGGGTCCGGTGCGGTTCCACTGCAAATGCAAGTTGCTCAATTGACGCACTAAGTATCGTCAAGGGCCGTCGAAGGCAAGAGCCGGCAGCGCGTTCCTGCGGCCCCTGGCATGGCGGGCGGCACCGGCATGGAAGCCATGCAAAACGCCCCGGCCCGCCGGCCTGGAACTTGCGAAGTGTCGCTGCGCATTGCCGCGACCGCGTGCCGCAGCGCGGCACTGCGCAAGCACCCGCAACACGCCACTTGCGAGCGCGGCGCTTGCCCAATACCCTTGCGGTGCTTGCGGCAGTATCGCGCACGTCGAATCTTTC
>JASHWN010000536.1 GCA_030044035.1 Xanthobacteraceae bacterium | reverse complement strand
CACGACGATCAGCCGGGAATCCATCGAGCCGGCGTTATTCATGGCCTCGTACGCCATGCCGGCCGACATGGCGCCGTCGCCGATCACCGCGATGACGTTGTTCTGTTTGCCGGACAGGTCGCGGGCGACCGCCATGCCGAGCGCCGAGGAGATCGAAGTCGAGGAATGGGCGGCGCCAAACGGGTCGTATTGGCTCTCGGCGCGCTTGGTGAAGCCGGACAGTCCGCCGCCCTGGCGCAGCGTGCGGATGCGATCGCGGCGGCCGGTCAGAATCTTGTGCGGGTAAGCCTGGTGGCCGACGTCCCAGATCAGCCGGTCGGTCGGCGTGTCGAACACGTAATGCAGAGCTACGGTCAGCTCGATCACGCCCAGACCGGCGCCGAGATGGCCGCCGGTCACCGCGACAGCGTCGATCGTCTCCTGCCGCAGCTCATCGGCGAGCTGACGCAGCTGGCTCGGCTCAAGGCGTCTGAGGTCTTCGGGGATCTTGATGAGGTCGAGCAACGGGGTTGAGCGAACTGTCACGCTTAAGCTCCATATTATCCGGCCTAACGGCCTTTATTGGGGTTGAGTGCGCGCCCAGTTACTGACCGGAACACGTAAATTCCGCTGTGCTTACACCATCCCGGCCCGGATAGGCAATTTGTCCCGGCCCCGCCAGGGAACCTCGGGAACCGCGAAGGTCGAGGCCTGGTTCATACAGCGTTAGTTTCCCACGTGCCCATCCGGTTCATATAATGATAGGGAGCGGGTTTCGTTCTGACCATGGTGCCTGGCGACGAAAAATATGTCGACTAGGCCATGGCAAGGGGCCAGAAAATGCCCGCAGTCGCCGATTGAGGTCCCGTGGCGCTCGAGATTTACCGTAAAAAGCGGCAGTTCGGCGTAACGCCGGAGCCGCGCGGGCGCCGCGGAAAGCGCGGCGGCAACAGCTACGTCATCCAGAAACACGCGGCGCGCCGGCTGCACTACGACCTTCGCCTTGAGCTCGACGGGGTGATGAAGAGCTGGGCGGTCACCCGCGGCCCGAGCCTGGACCCCGGCGACAAGCGGCTCGCGGTCCACGTCGAAGACCATCCGATCGACTACAACAGCTTCGAGGGCACCATCCCGGCCGGCGAATATGGCGGCGGCACGGTCATGATCTGGGACCGCGGTCACTGGGTTCCGGAAGGCGACCCCCACAAGGGTTATGCCAAAGGCCACCTGGTATTCGATCTGGACGGCGAGAAGCTCCACGGCCGTTGGCACCTTGTGCGCATGCAGCGCCGCGCCAACGACCGCCATGAGAACTGGCTCCTGATCAAGGGCAAGGACGAAGAGGCGCACAGCGGACGCGACGCCGACATTCTGGAGAGGGAGCCGCGGTCGGCGGCGACCGGCCGCACCATGGAGGAGATTGCCGGCGGCAAGGGCCGCAAGCGCGTCTGGCACAGCAACCGTTCCGCTGACAGCGGCAATGCCGCGCCCCCGCAGTCGCAGCGTGCGTTTCGCGAAGAACTGCGCGCGCAAGCTCAGGCATTGGCCAAATCTAAAGCGAAGGCCAAACCTAAGGTGCAGCCTAAGTCGGCGCCAGCGAAACTAGCCGCGCGCGCTCCAACGTCATCGTCAAAGCGGGCGAAAGCGGCGACCAGCGCGGTTGCGGCCAAAAAAAGCAAAAAGAAAAGCGATCCAGCCCCGCGCTCCAAAGCAGCGGCCGACGCGCGCCTGCCCGACTTCGTGCCGCCCGCCCTGGCCACGTTGCAAGACACCGCGCCGAGCGGGCCGAACTGGCTGCACGAGATCAAATTCGATGGCTATCGCATCGAGGCGCGGCTCGACGGCGGCCAAGTGCAGCTCTTGACGCGCAATCGGCAGGACTGGACGCACCGCTTTGAGCCGATCGCGCAAGCGGTTGCCAGGCTTCCGGCCAAGAGTGCGCTGCTGGATGGCGAGGTGGTGGTCGAGGACGACAAGGGCGTTTCGGGTTTTTCGCTGCTGCAGATCGCGCTGAAGGAAGGCCGTACCGACCGCTTCGTCTATTGGGTGTTCGACATTCTGTATCTCGATGGCACCGATCTGACCGGGCGGCCGTTGGTCGAGCGTAAGGCGGTGCTGCAGAAGCTGTTGCGCGGCGCCACCGATCCAATCCGCTACGCGGAGCATTTCGACGACGACGGACCGCGCCTGCTTGAGCACGCCTGCGAACTGGGCCTCGAGGGCGTGGTCTCAAAACGCCGCGACGCACCGTATAGTTCTGGGCGGACCGAAAACTTCGTGAAGAGCAAGTGCCACGACGAGCAGGAATTCGTCGTCGCTGGCTTCACCCCATCGGCCGCGATGCCAAGCGCTATCGGCGCGCTGACCGTCGGCTACTACGAGGACGGCGAGCTGCGTTATGCCGGCCGGGTCGGTACCGGTTATAGCCATGCCACCGCACGCGATCTGTGGCGGCGCCTGCAAAAGCTGCGGATCGAGCGGCCGCCGCTGGTCGTGCCGAAGACCGAACGGCGCAAGGACGTCATCTGGGTCAAGCCGCAGCTGGTCGCCGAGGTCGAATTCCGCGGCATCACCCATGACGGGCTGCTGCGCCAGGCTGCCTACAAGGGCTTGCGCGAGGACAAGCCGGCCGGCCAAGTGGTGCGCGAGACGCCGGCCGCATCGGCCGCAGCGGCGCGCGCGCGGCAGGCGTCGGCAAAATCGGATCCGCCGGCAGCGAAGCCGAAAGCCGCGCGCGCGGAGAAACGCCGCGCCACGGCCCGAAGCGATGAGGTTGCCGACATGCCTCTCACGCATCCCGACCGTGTCTATTGGGCCGATGTTGGCGTGACCAAACAGGATCTCGCCGAGTACTACGCCTCGGTCTGGGACTGGATGGCGCCGCACGTGACCGATCGGCCGCTTGCTCTGGTGCGCTGCCCCGACGGCACCGGCGGCGAATGCTTTTTCCAGAAGCACATCGCCGGCAACGTCAAGGACTCAGCCCTGCGCCATCTCGTCGAGGGCAAGGAGCACGACGTCATCGCGGTGGAAAGTCTCGGCGATCTGATCGCGCTGGTGCAGTCCGGCGCGCTCGAAGTCCACGTGCGCGGCTCGCGGCTCGGCGCCCTCGAAATGTGCGACCGCATCGTGTTCGATCTCGATCCCGGCGAAGGCGTCGCTTGGAACGACATTGTCGCTGCCGCCCGCGAGACGCGCGACCGGCTCAAGGCGGAAAAGCTCGAAAGCTTCGTCAAGGTCTCGGGTGGCAAGGGCGTTCACGTCGTGCTGCCGCTCGCTCCGGTCGATTGGGATACCGCCAAGGACTTCACGCAGAAGATCGTGCTGCGCATGGCCGCCGACAGCCCGCAGCGCTACGTCGGCAAGATGACCAAGGCGCTGCGCAAGGGCAAAATCTTCATCGATTATTTCCGCAACTCGCGCGAGGCGACCTCGGTGGCCGCCTACTCGACACGCGCGCGCGCTGGCGCCCCGGTTTCGGTGCCGCTGACCTGGGAGCAACTCTCCCGCGTCAAGGCCGCCAACGAGTTCACCGTGCTCAATCTGAAAAAACATATCCGCCAGGACGCTTGGCGCGACATCGACAAAGTCCGCCAGAGATTGCCGAGCAAATAATCGTAGGTCGGCACCGCGTCGTGGAGGCCGAGCCGCGTGGGCAAAATCGTGCAAGCGTGGTGCCCACGCGGTCAACGTTGCGCAGACGATTTTGCCCCCTACGGAGTTCACCCCGCGAGCTTCAACCGCTCGTCCTTCGGCTCGAAGCGGGCGCGGAAAATTTCGGCGTCCAGCGGGTCGGCAAAGCAATAGCGCACGAAGGCCGCGTAATCGTCTTCGACGTACATGTCGAACACGCCGACATATTTGATCAAGAAGTCCAGGATCGCGCTGTCGTCGGTCAGCTGCCGTCGCGGCAGCACCACCTGATAGGGACATTCGGCGTCAAGCTTGCGCAGCCACGCGCTTTTCTCGTCCGGGGTCATGGTTTGCCTCGCTTACAAAAGGCCCAGACGAGGCATTGTTCCCTTTTTGTTCGCGGCTGTAAAGAGCCACAAATGGCGGTACCGGCGATCTGCGACAACTCCTAGGTCTAGAGGGTAAGCGGCCGCCCGCGAAAGAACGCTGTTGCTGTGAGAGCCGAATCGCCGTCGGCGCTTCCCGTTTCACTAGCGCCTGAGACCGGCGCGCAAGTGGCGCAACAGCCACAGTGGCAGCCGCAGTAGCGGATAAAGAAAATACAGGGCCGGCGGCAGCGCTACCGTCATAATGTCTTGCATGCCGACCGCGACCGCGCGGCACTGCGCTGCGAAGAAGCGCCAGCCTTCACCGAACAGAAATTGCGTATGGACGTTGGTGGACACCGCCCGCATACGCTTGTGAGCGGCTGGCCGCTCGGTCATCGCGCGTAACGCGATTTGTAGCAGCTTCGACGTTCTTCGGTTCGTTTCAAGCTCGCGCGCGAGCGCGTCCGGCAGTGGCAAACCGAATAAGCGACGGCAAAGCAGCAGCGCCTGTCCGGCGCACAGGCCGGCGCCGACGCGTTGCGCGTGACGATAGCGCGATGTCACGTCAGCGCCGGTGGTATGCAGCATGGCGTTGAGATCAGCGAGCCATTTGAGCCGCGACCAGGAATGATAGGCGCCGTGTACGCACAAATAGGCGAACAGATCGTCGGCCGCCAAGGTGCGGACGACCAAGCCGTCGGCCAGCGTCACGCGCTGCGCCGGCGAACGGGCATCGATGCCGTCGAGCAGCGTCGGATTGTCGGCGGCGCGCCATTGCAGCTCGACCGGCAGCTTGCTGGCGGGCCGCGCCAGGTCGATTTCCCTGCAGTAGCGCAGCAAGGCGGCGAATTGCATGTCGTTCAGGCCGACGGCCGGCGGCAGCGGCGCGTAACCGTGGCGTTCGAGCACTTGCAGCGCCGCGCGCGCGCAATCCGGCGCCACCAACAGATCGATGTCCCGGGTCTGTTTGCAGGTCGCTGCGCCATAGGCGATTTGCGCGAGAGCCGGGCCCTTGAGAACCAGAAATTCGATCCCTGCCGCGGCGAACGCGCGCTGCAGCAACGACAGCTCTTCGAGCAGGAGCCGATTGCGCTGCGCGATATTTTTCAGGCGCGCGGCAAGCTTGGCGCTGACTGCGGCCGGCACGATCGGTCCCGCCGCGGGCAACGCATCGTGGACGAGGCCGACGACGCGGTGACGCTCGATGACGCGGAGAAAAGCCTCCCAGTCGCCCACCTGCGCGGCGGCGGCACCAATCGCGGCGTCGCGCGCCGGCGATGCCGGCCAACGGCAACAGGCGGCGGCGAGCAGAAAGTCGGAGGAAAGGGTTCGTCCGCTCATGCGGATTGCGGGCGCAAGCGCGGATGCATCATCAGACAAAGCAGGCGATTTCGGTAAATGCATCGGCGACCGGGTAACCGGTGACTTGGACGCCGGCCGCATCGAGCCAGGCATGGGCATCGATTGGTTTGGCGTAGCCGATCCTGGCGCCGAAATGCAGCACGCTGTCGACGCCGCGGCGCCGCAGCATGAGACGTGCGGCCATGGCCTGCGGCAGGCACACGGCCTTGAACGGCACGTGCCGCGCGGCACGCGTCACTGCCCATCCGATCTCGGCGGCGAGGCGCGCGGCGTCGGGCGAATTGCCGGCTGCCGCGTGCCGGGCGCGCGGGTCGGTCGGCGTAACCACCGTGCCAAGATGCCGAGCTAGTCGCGGAAACGAGACCACGAGCAGACTGAGGCGCGCCAGCAGCAGCCACGCCGCCGCCTCGAAGAGGAGCGCGCGGCGGCTTTTGCCGAGTTGCCCCAATCTCATGAGCCCAGCGCCGATCGAGCGTGCCGACATTACACTTCACCGCTGCATTGGGCCGAACCGCGCTTGCCTCAAGCCGCCTGTTCGGCCACGCCAATGTCGCGCCAGTGGCGTTCCAGTTGCGCAATGAGCCGCGGCATGGCTGCGAAGTCGGGTGCTCGGCTCAGATAAAAAATTCCGGCATGATTGGCGACTGCCGTCGCGGCATGAAAATAATCGACGCGTTGCCCCATCCGGCTGACGAGCCGCGGCCGATAGGCGACCCGACGCAGAATGGGTGCAGCCTCGGCGGCGCTCGGCCGCTCGATCGCGCCGGCCTGCGGCAGTTGCGTCTGACGCAGCGCGTAGAGCGCGCCGAGCGGCAGGGCATCGGCCTGGGTAAGGCCGGGGTCGACATAGAATTTCTCCGAGCGACTGCGCACGCGCGCGCCGCTGCGGCCCTTGAGCTGCAGGCGCTCGATGGTATGCGCCCACAATTTCAACTGCCGGCCGCCGGGATGCACCATCGGGATGCTCGCTTGCGTCACCGTCACCGCGCAGAAATCGTCGGTCATGACCGGATAGCCGCGCTGCGCCAGCGCCGCTGCCAGCGTCGATTTGCCGGCGCCGGACGGACCGCAGAACAGCACCGCCTTGCCGTTGACGCGCACGGCGCTGGCATGCAGCACGATCTGTCGGCGCTGATGCAGCAAAATGCCGAAGGCGGTACCAAGGAGAAAGATCGAAATGTCGGGAGCATCGACGCCGGGCTCGGCTTCGAACGCGATCTCGCGCCCGTCGGTGAGCAGGAAGCGCGCAATGTTGGGCACGCGCAGCAGGAAGCGCCGGCCGGCGATCTGCCAATTGGGGCCCAGCGCTTCGGCGCCGTCGAGCGCCCGCGGTACTGCAGCGCGCCGGATCCGAACGTCGGGCCGCCGCGGCACGGCGCCGGCCGCATTCAGGCTCGGCAGCGCAACGTCGCTGCCGACCGACAGCCCCGCAATGGTGTAAAGATGCACGGTGCCTCGCTCATCCCCGAATACCGCAGCCGGACTTTGCGCTGGTCCCTGCGTGCCGCTCGATCATACAAAATGTTCGGCAGATTCCCAAACGGGCGCGCCGGCTACGGCTTAGGCGCGCCGAGCTAACTTGAAGGTGCCGGCGGCCTGTCGAAAAGCCGCAACGCTTCGAGCTCACGATAGAACGGTGCGAGCCGTGTCGCTGCGAGTTCGGCAACCTCCGCGTCAGCCGAGGCGCGTTTTTGCGCGGCGTCGGCGACAAAGAGCTTGGTCGGTTGCTTGGCATCGAACCGCGCGGCCTCGCGCATGCGCGTAAGCTGTTCCGCTCCGTAGCGCAGCCCGAAATGATCGAGCATCTGCCCGCAGACGGCATCGGCCAATTCGCGGTACTCGATCAACAAGCCGCCACGCTCATGATGTTGCGCGATGGCCGCCGCGTAGATGCGCTCCAGCACCAGCGCGCAGTAACGCGGGGTCGACAGCTCGTGTGCCTCTTGCCACGACAAACCGAGCAGCGACGGTTCGATCTCGGCCGGAAACTGTTCCGCAAACGCCGTCAGCACTTCGAGTGGATCGCGGTAGAGAAAAATCCACGGCACGTCGGGAAACGCCCGCCGAATGAGCGGCAGCAACAAAACGTGCCAGCCCTCGAACTTGACGAACAGATCGCGCTCCTCGGCAAAGCGGCGGCGCGTGAAGGCGGCGGCGAGGCCGGCGAGCCAGCGGGGCAGGCGGTCGGGCGCGAGCGCCGCCAGCCGCGGCGCCAGGCGCAGGATTTGATCGAGCGGCCTCGGCTCCGACAGCACCACGTTGCACGGCAGCGCCGCCAGCATCTGCGCCACCAAGGTCGAGCCGCAATGCGACGTATGAAAGATGAAGCCGGCGAGGCGCAGCTCCGGGTCGTCGGGGACGGCGAGCGCGTCGAGCGGCGTGGTGCGGCGAAACAACAGGTTGAACGGATGCCGCATCGCCACGGCGAGGGTCTGCACGAAGAACGGATCGGTGAAACGCGTCGCGCCGAGATGGCACCACTCGAGCAAAGGTTCCGGCGCGGTCCAGAGGATTTGCATCGGCAGCCAATTCGGGTCGGCGGGGATGGTCAACGGGTCAGCCACTGCACCATCCAGGCGCGCTTGGCGGCATCGAGCGCCGCCGTAACCTCCGCCGCGCTGATCGCGAGCCCGCGCTCGCGCGCCCGCGCCACCAGCAAGGCCACAAAAGCCTCCTGATCCGGCGCCCGCCGCAATTCGGCCGCCAAGGCCGGATCGGCGTGCAGGAGCGCCGCGAAGCTTTGCAAAGGCGAATCGGACACGGTCATTGCTCCGGGACGTTGGGCCAGCCTGCTTGCCGCCGAGGCACGTCGGATGGATGCCAGGGATGCGGCAGCGTCCGCAGCCGGTCGAAGACGGCGGTCAGTTCATCGGTCCGTCCGCGTGCCGTCGCCAGTCGGCTGCGAGACTCGGCGAGCTGGCTGCGGTACCCGGCCAGCCATTTTTCGTCGATGGCAAAAGTGGCGGGACCGGCCCAGGTCAAAAGCGTGGTGGCGCCGTCGGTCCAGCGAACGCCGAAGATTTTGCCGATATTGTCGGGCGAGAACAGTGGACTCGCCAGAAGTGGGCCATAGGCAAGCGGCGTCGCGCGCGAGACCAGGAAAAAGTCCAAGCCGGCTTTCTGCAATGTTGCGCGCGCCTTTTCGGGCGTCCCCCATAGGACCTGCTCGATGCCCGGGACCAGAATAGATGTCGCTGACCACATGATCCGGCAGTCGGGTAGTTCGCAAAACGTGTGGAAATTAAGCGACAAAACAGGTGTGTGCGGTCCGACCACCGCATAGACTCCGCGCACGCCCGGATAAATATCCGCCCAAGGCACCGTGAAACCGCCCTCGGACGGTTGCGTGTAGGCGTCATCGATGCTGATGGCTCCGATCGTATATTCGAGCGCGTGCACCGCGAGCCGCGGCACACCGGGATCGAACCGCGTCTTGCCGACCAGCATGGCCCCGCATAGGAGCAAAACCGCGATCGGCCCCGCCGGCCCTGCGAACCATCTGAGCAAAGTGGCACGCGGGCGCGGCGTCGCCGTCCACAGCGCGATCCCCGCGACGATGACGATTGGGACCGTAAAGCTCGAAAATCGGTAGAACGTGGACGCATCCGATCGACCCACGACGAGCGCGAGCAGCACGTAGACGGCCAGCGCCACGCTAAGAACGAGCGCTGCATCCGGAACGTGGCGCCCGGAAGCTTTGCCGTCGGAAAAGCGGTCGCGCAAAGCGATCGCTGCGACCAATCCGCCGCCGAGGACCAGCGGCCAGAATATTTCCAACCGCAAGGCTCGGATCAAGAACTCGGCCCAGGCAATATGTACGCGGGCTGCGTTGCTGTGAGAGACCGAATTGAGAATGTCGACGACCGTGGGCAGGGCGCCCATCCGGTAGACTTTCTCGACATCCGCGAACTGCCAAAGCAGCGTCAGGGTCGGATCCCAGCCGTTGAACAGCCCGTAGACCAGGTAATTGATCGCCAGCGTATCGGCGACCAAGAAACCGCCAAGCGCCGCCAGCCCGAAGCAGGCGAACGCACGCGCGCGCTCGCCCAGAGCGAAGTAAGCGAGCGCGAGAACGGCAAACACCACGCCCAGAAAGACGCCGATGTAGTTGCTGGCGATGATCGCGGCGATCAATGTCGAAGCCGCGGCGCACCACCAGATTTTGCGCGCCGGCCCGGCAGCGGCGAGTGCCATCGTCGTCATCCACAGGATGGCGACGACGAACGCGGTGTTGAACTCGTGCAGCTTGCGAAACTCGGCCCAGCCCGGCGTATACACGAACGTGGCGAACAACAGCACAGCGCCGGCCAAGGGCCAGTGGCTGCGTGGAGTTAAATGGCGGATGAAGAGCAACGTGGTCAGCCCGGCGACGGATACGAGACAAAACGTCACGAGTTGAACGGCCATCGCATCGGTCAAAAGCATGCCAAGAAAGAAAAGTCCGGCGCCCTGGCAATAGAAGGAAAACCACCACGCGGCGTGCGGCCAGAGGCTGCCCTCCACCAGGAACGCTTTATAAGTTTGCAAATAAGGTTCGTAATAGTAGATGCCGTTGCCGGGATAGAGTCCCTTGACGATCAGCAGCGCCGCCCAGGAAAGGAACAGCAGCACGACCAGGCTTTTGGCCAGCGCGCCGCTTTGCCATAGCCGGGCCAAGCTCATGTGCAATGCGGGGATTGCCGCGCGGACTTCGCCGAATGACGCCGCGACCATCGGGGTCGCCAGCACGATCATGATGGGGGCGTTGAGCAGGCCGGCATAGCCGACCGCGAAGAGCACGACCTGCCAGACGCCCGCTCCGGCAAAAAACGTCACGGCGAGGTAGCCGGCCATGCCGACCTGTTGCGGGCGCAGCCTGCCGATCAGGCGCAACAGCACGGCGCCCGCCGCCTGAACCATCCAGAACAGATAAAAGACGAACAGAATGCGAAACAGGTTGTGCACCAGGATCAGGGCGCCGGTATCGGCGAAATGCAGATGATAGACATCGACGGATTTGAACCAGCCGAGCAGCGCGGCGTAGCCGCCGAGGTACAGAACAAATTGCGTGATGAGCGCCGGGCGGACGGCGAGCCGCCACGCAGCGTCGGACTTCGTCACCGGCCCGGCAGACATGCGCGCTCCACAATTCGCTCGCCTTCGCCGGTCAGCGGCAACGCCGTCAGATCGTAACCCAATCGCCGCATCACCGTGCCATGCGCGGCGACGATGCGGGCGGCCTGCTCGGCCGTGAGCGCTTCGCGCCAGCCGTCGACCCGGCCCTCGCGGAAGAACGCGGCAGCGCGGCGCGGCTTTTCGACAAAACCGAACGCGCGCTCCTGCGCCTGCAGCCGGGAGAATGACGCGGCCTCGACTGCGGCCGCGATCGCTGCCGCGTCGCTGGGCAGGCCGAGGAACGCCGCGGCCGCGGCGCAGGCCGCGTGCGGGTCGGCCTGCATATCCTCGTAGCGCACGAGATGCACCGGAAACGGCGCGCCGAGCCAGGATTCGACGTGGTCGCTCCAGCGCAGCAGATATTGGCGTAAATGATTGGACAGCCGCGTTGTCGACCCGCCGGAGAGGGCCTCGCGATCGTCCATGTGGGCGACCGCCGGCTCGATCGGCTCCGCGATGTAATGAGCCACCGATACCGCTACCGCGCGCGGATCGCGCACGACGTAGACCGCGCCGGCCGTGGCCGCGGTCGGAAACAGCGGCTTGCCCGCCGGCGTCAGCTGATAGGCATCGTGCGTCTTGCAATAGAGCGGACGCTTGGCTTCGGCGGCGACGACTTCAAATACGCGCGGGCGAAGGTTGAACTCCTGATCGCGCGACAGCGCGACGCTGGCGATGCCAAGCGTGGCGTCGAAATGCGACCGGCTGCCGGCAAATGGTCCGAGCCGGGATAGATCGTTGATCTCGGCGGGGCGGCCCGACACCAGGCTGCACAGCCAGGCTCGCAGCCAGGT
>JASHWN010000535.1 GCA_030044035.1 Xanthobacteraceae bacterium | reverse complement strand
TGGTAATTGATGACGAACAAATTCGGATCGGGCTTTTTGGTCGAGTCGAGATTGTAGACGGCGACCGTGGTGTCGAGGCCCTGCGGATCGGTGACGGTCCACTGCTTGAGCGTCGCGCTCTTGGCGTCGAACATGATCATCAGCCGCGTGGTGCCGACCATGACTTGCTTTTCTTCGACCACCACGGTGATGAACTTGTCGTCGGCGGAGACGCTGACGACGTTGGTGTCGCGAATAAGGTTGATGTGATCGGCCAGCAGGTAACGCAGCGGCGTCTCCGACAGCGACCACAATTGCTGGGTGGCGAGGTTGCGGTCGCGCACCACGACCGAGGAGCCGTCGGCGATCACGTCGATCGGCGATGGCGGGTTATACTCGAAGCGCACCTTGCCGGGTTTCTGGATGTAGAAGGTGCCTTCGGTGCGGTTGCCGTCCGGCCCGACCTGCACGAAGTTGCCGACCATGGTCTGGAAATTGGACAGATAGAGGCTGACGCGGTCGAGCAGCGCCTTCTGCTTGTCGTCGAAAGCGGTCTCCTCTCCGGCCGGCGCTTTGTTGCTGCCGAACGGCAGCGAGGGCAGCGAGAACGGGAAGAAGCCCTTGCTCTCGCTCGCCGCCGGAGTGAGGTCGCCCGGCGCTGGCGCCGTCTCGGCAGGCGCTGGCGCCGCCCCGCCCTTGGCCTGCGGCGCGGGTGTCGGCAGCGGCACGTTCTCGGCGACGGCCGAGCCGCTCGCCAGCACGCCGCAAAGCATAGCCATGACAATGAGCGCCGCGCCTCGACCGGCCATGTCCCTCTCCCGCTTGCACGCCCCGCGGCAAACCGATCCGCTACCCGCGCGTTATGGCGAATTCGCGGCTGCACCCGTCTTTAAGGAGCGAGTCGCCGAATCTCAATAGGCCTCGTCGTCGCCGCTAGTCCTCATCGTCGCCGCCGCCGTCGATGAGGATTTCGCGCTTGCCGGCGTGGTTGGGCTGACCGACCACGCCTTCCTGCTCCATGCGCTCCATCAGCGAGGCAGCGCGGTTATAGCCGATCTGCAGCCGGCGCTGGATGTAGCTGGTCGAAGCCTTGCGGTCGCGCACCACGATCTGCACCGCCTGTTGATAGAGGTCGGCGCCTTCGGCCTCGGACGCCAGGCCCATGGCGGTGCCGTCGAACACCGCGGCATCGTCGCCGCCGTCCTGCTCCTCGGCGGTGACGGCTTCGAGGTATTGCGGCACGCCCTGCGCTTTCAGATGCCGCACCACCTTCTCGACCTCCTCGTCGGAGACGAACGGCCCGTGCACGCGGCTGATGCGGCCGCCGCCGGCCATGTAGAGCATGTCGCCCTGGCCGAGCAGCTGTTCGGCGCCCTGCTCGCCCAAAATGGTGCGGCTGTCGATTTTCGAGGTGACCTGGAACGAGATGCGGGTCGGGAAATTGGCCTTGATGGTGCCGGTGATGACGTCGACCGACGGCCGCTGCGTCGCCAGAATGACGTGCAGGCCTGCGGCGCGCGCCATCTGCGCCAGCCGCTGCACCGCGCCTTCGATGTCCTTGCCGGCGACCATCATCAGGTCGGCCATCTCGTCGACGATGACGACGATGTAGGGCAGCGGCTCGAGATCGAGCTCTTCGTTCTCGTAGATCGCTTCGCCGGTCTCGCGGTCGTAGCCGGTATGGACGGTGCGGCTGAGCTTTTCGCCCTTGGCGTTCGCCTCGGCGACGCGGACGTTGTAGCCGTCGATATTGCGCACGCCGAGCTTCGACATTTTCTTGTAGCGCTGCTCCATCTCGCGCACCGCCCATTTGAGCGCCACCACCGCCTTCTTCGGATCGGTGACCACGGGCGTCAGCAGGTGCGGAATGCCGTCGTAGACGGAGAGTTCGAGCATTTTCGGATCGACCATGATCAGCCGGCATTGGTCCGGATGCAGCCGGTAGACCAGGCTGAGGATCATGGTGTTGATGGCGACCGATTTGCCGGAGCCGGTGGTGCCGGCGATCAGCAGATGCGGCATGCGTTGCAGATCGACCAGCACGGCTTCGCCGCCGATTGCCTTGCCGAGGCAGAGCGGCAAGCGCGCCTCGCTGGCTGTGTAATCGCGCGAGGCCAAAAGTTCGCGCAGATAGACCTTTTCGCGGGTCGGGTTCGGCAATTCGATGCCGATGGCGTTGCGGCCCGACACCACCGCGACGCGCGCCGACAGCGCGCTCATGGAGCGGGCGATGTCGTCGGCAAGGCTGATGACGCGCGACGATTTGATGCCGGGCGCGGGCTCCAGCTCGTAGAGCGTCACCACCGGGCCCGGCCGCGCGTTGATGATCTCGCCGCGCACGCCGAAATCGGCCAGCACGCCTTCGAGCGCCGTGCCGTTTTCGCGAATGAGCTCGGCGCTCAATGTGGTGCGTTCGCCCGGCCGTGGCGCCGCCAGGAGATTGAGGGAGGGCATGACGTAGCCGTCGGCGGCGCGGCGCAGCGGTTTTGGCGTCGCGCGCGGCTTGCGCGCGCTTTGCGGCGCCGCTTCCGCCTCGTCCTCGTCGTCTTCAGTTTCGGCCTGCTGCTGCGCGGACCGCTCGAACGTCGGCTCGATGCGCCGCTGTAGCATGGCGAGGTCGCCCTGCCGGCTGCGCAGGGTCGCCGCGCGG
>JASHWN010000534.1 GCA_030044035.1 Xanthobacteraceae bacterium | reverse complement strand
GTAAAAAAGAGCCGCCGTTGCCGGCGGCTCAAGGTGATAACAGGGAGGCGTCAAACAGAGTGGACAGGAGCCACTCGATGTCCAGAAGATGGACATTACCGTAATGAACGAGAAAGCTTAACGAAAAGTTAATAAAACACAAAAAGTTGGCCGATTTCTCTGCATTTCGAGTCGAAGAGGCTGCTGCAAACGCGATGCTGGCCCTTTGGGCTAGGTGGTCATTTCTTGAAAAAAGTATCGGCCGCCGATTTTGACGCGCGCTTTCTGACAATTTCGGCCTCGAGCCGGGCGATTTCCTCCTTAAGCAGCGCAATCCGCTCGGTCAGTTCGCCGACGGACAAAAGCGCAAGCTCCTGCCCCATTTCGTGGACGATTTTCTTCTTGGGCAGTTCGTCGGGATCGATGGCGGCCATGGCGCACTCCTTCGCGAGCGGGAATCTAGCGCCGGCAAGCGCGATTGTCAGCGGTCCGCGAAAACGCCGCTGACTCCTTGAAAGTTAACGGGAAAATCCTTGCCTGCAGATACCCAAACAGGCTACGCAAGCGATCCCTCGCTAGCATTGAGCTTGGCGAAACCTAGCCGTGAATTCGGCGCAAAGACGGTTCGATATGGTTTCGGGGATCAAGTGATCGTCGGGGCGCGGTTCGCGCCGATGCCTGAGGTCGGAGGGCAGCATTGGCATTCTCCCGTGCCGCAGTGAAGCTTGGCGTGCTGGCAGTGGTTTTGGCAGCCGCCCTGGGCGTTCGCGCGGCGCGGGCCGTCGAAGCCGTCAACGTGCCCAACAGCGGTCCGCCAATCGACCTCACCGGCGCCGTTGAACTGTTGCATTCCGACAGCGACCGCGTCCAGGTTTCGACTGCGCCCGGCCCCGACGGTATCGTGCGCCGCATCGAGGTGCGCGCCCGCGAACCGGACAACAATTGGGCGGTATTTTCGCTCGCGAACAACGGCGATCAGCAGATCGACCGGCTGATCGTGGCGCCGCATTACCGCATGGTCGGCTCCGGCCTGTTCTGGCCGGATCTCGGCACCTCGCGCATCGTCTACATTACGCCGTCGTCCGGCGATCCACCGGAGCGCCAGCAGAACCCGGGCGCCGACGTCTACCGCATCACGCTTGACCCCGGCACGGTGATCACCTTCGTCGCCGAGCTGCGCACGCGCAACCTGCCGCAGCTCTATTTGTGGGAACCCGATGCCTACAAGGACAAGGTCAATTCGCTGACGCTCTATCAGGGCATCGTTATCGGCATCGCCGGATTGTTGGCGCTGTTCCTGACCATCCTGTTCGTGGTCAAGGGCAGCGTGATGTTCCCGGCTGCGGCAGCGTTGAGCTGGGCCGTGCTGGTCTATATCGGCGTCGACTTCGGCTTCTGGGGCAAGGTATTCGAGGTTTCCTCGAGCGCCGAACGGGTGTGGCGGGCGTCGGGCGAAGCGATCCTCGCAGCGACGCTGCTGGTGTTTCTGTTCGCCTATCTCAATCTCAATCGCTGGCACGTGCGCTACGCGCACATTACCGCCGGCTGGCTCGCCTTTCTTGCCGCGCTCGTGGCGGTGGCGTTGTTCTCGCCCGAAGTGGCATCCGGCATCGCCCGCGTCTCGCTGTTCCTCATCGCCGTGTTCGGCCTCGCCCTCGTGATCTATCTTTCGACCCACGGCTACGATCGCGCGGTGATGCTGATCCCGACCTGGCTGTTGCTGGTGGTCTGGGTGTTCGGCGCGGCGCTGACCGTGCTCGGCTATCTCACCAACGACATCGTCGCGCCGGCGCTGTTGGGCGGCCTCGTTCTCATCGTCATGCTGATCGGCTTCACGGTGATGCAGCATGCCTTCGCTGGCGGCATCGCCCATGGCATCGTTTCCGACGTCGAGCGCCGCGCGCTGGCGCTGACCGGCGCCGGCGACATGATCTGGGACTGGGACGTCGCCTCCGATCACGTCTTCACCAGCGCCGAGACCGAAGCCATGCTTGGTCTCAAAAGCGGCACGCTGCAGGGCCCGGCCGGCAAATGGCTGGAGGTGCTGCACCACCTCGACCGCGACCGTTTTCGCGCCACGCTCGACAGCGTGCTGGAGCAGCGCCGCGGCCGCGTCGCCCAGGATTTTCGGCTGCGCACCGCCGACGGGCATTATCTCTGGTACGCGCTGCGCGCCCGGCCGGTGGTCGGCTCCGACGGCGAGGTGGTGCGCGTCGTCGGCACGCTCAACGACGTGACCGCGTTCAAGACCGCCGAAGAGCGCCTCCTGCACGATGCCGTGCACGACAATCTGACCGGGCTGCCCAACCGCGAGCTGTTCCTCGACCGGCTGCAGGCCGTTTTGGGCTTCGTCAAGTCCGATCCGGCGAAACCCGACGCGGCGCTGCGGCCGACCGTGATGGTCATCGATCTCGACCGCTTCAAGCAGGTCAACGATTCGATGGGCATGGCGGTCGGCGACTCGATCCTGCTGACGCTGGCGCGGCGGCTCGGCCGGCTGATCAAGCCGCAAGACACGCTGGCGCGGCTTGCCGGCGACCAGTTCGGCCTGGTGCTGCTCTCCGAACGCGACAGCAGCCGCATTACCGCCTTTGCCGAAACCCTGCGTCGCACGCTGCGCGCGCCGATCGCATTCAAGGACCGGGAAATTTTCCTCACCGCCTCGATCGGGCTCACGCTCGGCGACAATGAAGCGCAGCGCGCCGAAGAAATGCTCAAAGACGCCGAGCTCGCGATGTATCACGCCAAGCGCAACGGCGGCGACCGCATCGACGTGTTCAAGCCATCGATGCGGGCGCGCAAAACCGACCGGCTGTCGATCGAATCCAATCTGCGGCGGGCGCTCGAGCGCGACGAGATCACAATTCTGTATCAGCCCATCGTCCGCCTCGAGGACCGCGCCGTCGCCGGCTTCGAGGCGCTGGCGCGCTGGAACCATCCGAAGCTCGGCAGGCTGTCGCCGTCGGAGTTCATCACCATCGCCGAGGAGACCGGCCTGATCGTCGAGCTCGGCCTGTCGGTGCTCGAACGCGCCGCGCGTCAGCTCAGCTCATGGCAGCGCACGCTGCACCACCGCGAGTCGCTCTTCTGCAGCGTCAATGTCTCGTCGCGGCAATTGCTGCGCCACGACCTCATCGCCGATTTGCGCACCGTGATGGCGCGCCTGCCGCTGACCCGCGGCACGCTCAAACTCGAACTCACCGAATCGGTGGTCATGGAAAATCCCGAGCATGCCGCGCAGATGCTGCAGCGCATCCACGAGCTCGGCGCCGGGCTCGCGCTCGACGATTTCGGCACCGGCTATTCGTCGCTGTCGTATCTGCAGCGGTTTCCGTTCGACACCATCAAGATCGACCAGTCTTTCGTGCGCATGACCGCGAAGGGCACGCGCCCGGTGATCCTGCGCTCGATCATCGCGCTGGCGCACGATCTCGGCATGGACGTGGTGGCCGAGGGCGCGGAAACCGATTCCGACGCGGTCGAGCTGTCGCAGCTCGGTTGCGAGTACGCCCAAGGTTTTGCTTTCGGCGAGCCGATGACGGCGGAGCGGGCGCGCGCTTTCCTGCAGCCGGATCGGGGCGCGCGCCCGCGCGCCGACGCGCGCCAAGTATCGGATGCCGGCCAGCGCTGAGCGAAAGGCCCGGCGCGCGTTTTGGTAAACAACAATCTTGCGTTGATTCGCAAAAAGGTGCAGTCTGGCCCTTTCCGCCGGGAGGGGTCCGATGAAAGCTACTGCTGCTGCCATTGCCGCGCTGATCACCGCTGCCGTCTTGACTGCCGGGACTCGCGGCCAAGCTGCGCCCGACAACGACATCACGAGACAGGCCGTGTTCTGCGAGGGCACCTACGCGCTCTGCATCCGCGCCTTATGTACTCCGGATCCGTCGGGCGGCAACACTGTCGAGTGCGGATGTGTCGTCGAACAGGGCTGGTCGATGGGACCGGGAAACTGCGCCAGTCGCCAGCCGGTCACCAAGGACGGTGTGACGACCATTGTCTCAACCTATTCCAACGCCTTCAACAACGTGGACAAGACGCTGACCTGCGCGAACAAGGACACCAAATGGGCTTATTGCTACGGCGCGCCGTGCGTGGTCGATTCGCACGATCCGAAAGCGGCAGTCTGCAAATGCCCGGTCCAGACCGGCCCGATGAGCACTCTCGGCGGCTCGTGCGACCACGACAACTGCAATAAGATTTGGTCGGCTGCGACGCCGGCGGCCGACCGCATCGCCAGCCGCCATTTCTACCGTTACATGAAGAAGCATCATCCGAAATATCCGACCAATCCGCCGGCGCTGGCGTGCATCAGCAAGCGGATTTGATTCGGGAGGCGCTATCGGAATTCAGAAAGTCGGAGTTTGGAAATGAGAAGCCGTCGAGCGGGTTTCTAATTTCTGATTGGCGATTTCTGATTTCCGACCCGTGAATTACGCGTGCCCGGCGTCGCTCGACAGCATGCCGAGATCGATGCCGATCTTGCGCAGCGCGCGGCCATATTTGCCTTCGACGTCGCCGCCGAAGATCAGTTCCGGATCGGCCGCGCAATGCAGCCAGCCGTTGGCCTGCATCTCGTTCTCGAGCTGGCCGGGCGCCCAACCGGCATAGCCGAGCGCCAGGATGGCGCTTGCCGGGCCTTCGCCGCGCGCGATCGCCTTGAGAATGTCGATGGTGGCGGTGAGGCAGATGCCGTCATCGATCGGCAGCGTCGAGTCCTCGATGAAAAAGTCCGCCGAGTGCAGCACGAAGCCCCGTTCGGTCTCCACCGGCCCGCCGCGCATCACCTTCACGCCGCCGGCGCGCGGCGACAGCTGAATGCGCTGTGAGGCCGGGATGACGTCAAGCTTCACCAAAAGATCGGAAAACTTGATGTTGGGGGCAGGATGGTTGACCACGATACCCATGGCGCCTTCGGACGAATGCGCGCAGATATAGATGACGGAGCGCGCGAACCGCTCGTCCATCATCGCCGGCATGGCGATCAGCATCTGGCCGTCGAGATAGCCCCGTCGCCTCGTTCCTGATTTGCCGCGCGGCGTCTTCATGGTGTGAAAGGTTAGCCCAACGCTTCGCATTTGCAAACGAACGGAACCTTCAAAAGTTCACGAGGGCCTTCGCGCAGCCGCAGCGCGCGGCGGATAGAGGATCGTTATGGGCTGTTATGTGACGCTTTCCCGGCCGCAATGGGTCGCAAGCCATATAAAAGGCTGGGCGGCATTGCCAAACGCCGCCAACCCCATGAGCATCGGCTCACGATCATGTCAGTGGCGCGTGCGCGCACTTCATCTTAGAATCTTAGACAGCATCATGGTCAGCCTGCCCCCCGTGAAATTAACGATTGTGACCGCCACCGTGCTCGGTCTCGCCGGCATTTTGCCGGCGCGCGCGCAGGAGGCGTCGGCGTGGCAAAAGGAAGCACACGCCGCCACGCGCCTGCTCGCCGGCACGGCCGTCAAAACGGCCGATGCCCCGGCGTTGCACGCCGGCATCGAGATCAGGCTCGACAGCGGCTGGAAAACCTATTGGCGCTACCCTGGCGACACCGGCGCGCCGCCGACCTTCGATTTCGCCGGCTCCGACAACGTGAAATCCGCGCAAGTCGAATTCCCGGCCCCGGAACGTCTTTCCGATGGCGCCGGCGGCAACGCGATCGGCTATGTGGGCGATGTGATCCTGCCGATACGAGTCACTCGATTCGACGCCGCGCGCCCGGCCGCGCTGCATGTGAAGGCCCATTACGAGGTCTGCGGAACGATGTGCCTGCCGGTCCAATCGACGCTCGACCTGACGCTGGCCGGCCAAGGTGCCGACGAGGCTGTGTTGGAGGGCGCTGAACATCGTGTGCCCAAACGTGCGGCGCTCGGTGCCAATCCCGGCAGCGCGCTCGCCATTCTGTCGGTGCATCGCGAGCCGGGCGCGCCGCGTGAGCGCGTCGAGGTGGAGGTCGCGGCGCCCGCGGGCGCCCCGGTCGAGCTTTTTGCCGAGGGGCCGACAGCGGAATGGGCGCTGCCGCTGCCCGAGCCGGCCGGCCCTGCCACAGGCCCGACGCGGCGCTTCACGT
>JASHWN010000533.1 GCA_030044035.1 Xanthobacteraceae bacterium | reverse complement strand
TGCCCCGCTCGCGGTGCAGGCGGCGGCCGATCTCGGCTATGTGCTGGCCTGCGCCTGCGGCTATTTCTTTCTGGTCGCCGTGAGCCTGCGCTTTGCCGCGGCGCCGTCGCGCCTTCTCGGCGCGCTCGGCGGCAACGCCTACGGACTCTATCTGCTGCACTATGTCTTCGTGGTCTGGCTGCAGTTCGCGCTGTTGGCGCTGCCGCTGTTCGCCGTGATCAAGTGGCCGATCGTGTTCGCCGGCACGCTCGCCTTCACCTTCATCACCAATGCGGCCCTCAAACGCATTCCGCTCGGCGCCCAGCTCATCGGCGCGGCGCGGCGTCCGCTTGCGGAGCTGGCATCTTGAGCGCTTCGAGTATCTCGGCGACGATCTCGCGCGGCCGCGGCGCGATCGACACCACGATCGGATTCTCGTCGGCGCCCGGCTCCTCGAGCGCGTCAAACTGGCTCTGCAGCAGGCTCGCCGGCATGAAATGCTCGTGCCGCGTGGCGATGCGGCGCGCGATCAGCTCCATGTCGCCTTTCAGGTAGATCAGCCGCACGTCGGGGCGGTTGCCGACGATGACGGCGCGGTAGCGGCGCTTGAGCGCCGAGCAGGTCACCACCGCATGCTGGCCGGCGACGCGCGCCTGGTCGATGAAGTCGGCGATGGCGATCAGCCACGGCGCGCGGTCTTCGTCGGTCAACGGGATGCCGGCGTGCATCTTGTCGATGTTGCGAGACGGGTGAAACCAGTCGGCATCCTCGAAATCCCAACGCAGCGCCAGCGCCAGCTGCGTGCCGATGGTCGTCTTGCCGGAGCCGGACACGCCCATCACCACCAGGATCATCGGCAGCGCCGGCTGCACTTTTGTTGCTGCAAGCTCGGGACGTCGATTGGCGCTCAAATCCGGTTGGGTAAAATCCATTGCGTCAGTCTCCGCGGAATGAAAACAGCGCGCCGCTCATGCGATCACCCGCCATTGCCGGTTGTCGGCCGCCAGCAAATTTTGCGCCGGCGCCGGTCCTTCGCTGCCGGCCGGATAAGTGCGCAGATCGCGGCCGCCCGCTTCGCGCCATGCCGCCAGGATCGGATCGACCACGCGCCAGCCGGCTTCGATGTCGACGGCGCGCTGAAACAGCATCGGGTCGCCGGTCATGCAGTCGTAGATCAGCGTCTCGTATCCGGTGCTCGGCGCGGCATCGAAATAATCTTCGTACTTGAAGTTCATGCGCACGTTTTCGATGCGCACTTCGGGCCCGGGAATCTTGGCGTTGAAATGCAGCGCCGCGCCTTCGTCGGGCTGGATGCGCAGCACCAGAAGGTTCTGCGCCAGGTTTTCGACCGGCATGTCGCGAAACAAGGCGAGCGGCGCGCTGCGGAAGCGCACCGCGATCTCGGTCTTGCGCGCGGCGAGCGATTTTCCGGTGCGCAGATAGAACGGCACGCCGGCCCAGCGCCAGTTGTCGATCGCAAGCCGCATGGCGACGTAGGTCTCGGTGACGCTGTCGCGCGCCACGCCCGGCGCCTCGCGGTACGCCGGCACCATCTTGCCCTTGACGCGGCCGGCGGCGTATTGCCCGCGCACCACGTCGGACCACACGTCCGCTTCGCTCAATGGGCGGATCGCCTCGATCGCCTTGAGCTTCTCGCTCCGCACCGCGTCGGCCTCGAAGTGGCTCGGCGGCTCCATCGCGGTCAGCGCCAAGAGCTGGAACAGGTGGTTGGGCACCATGTCGCGCAGCGCGCCGGTGCGGTCGTAGAGCTTGCCGCGATTTTCCACCGACACGGTCTCGGCCACCGTGATCTGCACATGGTCGATATGGTCGCGATTCCAGATCGGCTCGAACATGCCGTTGGCAAAGCGCAGCACCATGATGTTCTGCACGGTCTCTTTGCCGAGGTAATGATCGATGCGGAAGATCTGATTTTCCGGAAAGCAGCGCAGCAGCTCCTTGTTCAGCGCGCTGGCCGACGCCAGATCGAAGCCGAACGGTTTTTCGACGATGAGCCGGCGCCAGCAGCCCTCCGACGCTTCGGCGAGGCCGGCATCGCCGAGATGGCAGGTTATCGGCCCGAACAAATTCGGCGGCGTCGCCAGGTAGAACAAGCAATTGTCGCGGGTGCCGTTGCTGCGGCCGATGTCGCGCAGCCGGACTTTGAGCCGGTCGTAAGTCGCCGGATCGTCGAAATCGCCGTGCGCGTAGTAACAGCGCTCGATCAGATCATCGAGCGTGTGGGCGTCGACGCCGCCGGTCGCGAACTGCCGCAGCGCGTCGGCCATTTGGCGGCGAAATTCGTCGTCGGTGCCATCGGCCCGGGCGACGCCGACGACGGCGAAGTCTTCCGGCAACAGCGCTGCGGCGCACAGATTATAGAGCGCCGGCAGCAGCAGCCGCTTGGTGAGGTCGCCGGCGGCGCCGAAGATGACGAACGCGCACGGATCGCCGGCGCGCGGCTTGTGACCGGCGCCGGCATGGGGGGCGAGACTTGGCGCGGCAACGTCCATCATCAGCGGGCCTTTCCTTCGATGTGCCCGCCGAACTCCTTGCGCATGGCCGAGAGCAGCCGGTCGGCGAAGCCGTGATCGTCGCGCGAGCGAAACCGCGCATAGAGCGCGGCGGAGAGCACCGTCGCCGGCACCGCCTGCTCGATCGCGGTATTGACGGTCCAGCGGCCTTCGCCCGAATCGGCGACGGTGCCGGAGAACGCTTCGAGCTTCGGATCGCCGGCGAGCGCGAGCGAGGTGAGATCGAGGAGCCAGGACGAAATCACGCTGCCGCGCCGCCACACTTCGGCGATATCGGCAACGTCGAGCTCGTAGCGTTCATCGGCCGGCCGCGCCTCCGCATCGGCGCGCTCGAGAATGGCGAAGCCTTCCGCATAGGCCTGCATCAGCCCGTACTCGATGCCGTTATGAATCATCTTGACGAAGTGGCCGGCGCCGTTCGGCCCGCAATGCATGTAGCCGCGC
>JASHWN010000532.1 GCA_030044035.1 Xanthobacteraceae bacterium | reverse complement strand
CAACGGCATCCCGGGCATCGAGAATATCGGCGGCGAGCTTGACAAGATCACCGGCCGGCGCTGCACGTTCTTCGCCTTCCCGTGGCGCTGGCCGGAAGGCGAGGGCTGCGCGCTACGCGTCGTCGCCGTGCTCGATCCGCGCCAGGCGTTCCGCTTCGAGACGGGACGATAATCGTGCATTCCGTCACCCTGAGGTGCGAGCAAAGCGAGCCTCGAAGGGCGACGGCCCGGGCGCTCGGGCCGCATCCTTCGAGGGCCGCTACGCGGCCACCTCAGGATGACGGATGACTACAAGGGAGTGCCGATGATCTCCGAACCGCTGCGCCATCCGCTGTCGCTGTTCGACGTCAAGGACAAGGTCGCCATCATTACCGGCGCGTCGGGCACGTTCGGCCGCGCCACCGCGCTGGCGCTGACCGCGCTCGGCGGCAAAGTGCTGCTCGCGTCGGGCAGCAAGGACGAGCTGGACACGGTGGCGGGCGAAGTGCGCGAGCTCGGCGGCGAGCCGGCGCTGGTGGTGCGCCGTCCCGACAGCCAGGCCGACGCCGAAGCCATGCTCGATTCGGCGCTGGCGCGCTTCGGCAAGGTCGATCAGCTCGTCGTCGCCTCGGGCTTCAACAAGCCGGGCTTCATTCACGAACTGGCCTACGAGGACTGGCAGGCGGTGATGGACGCCAACGTGCGCGGCATCTGGTTCATGGCGAAGATCGTCGGCGCCTATTGGATCGAGCAGAAAGTGCGCGGCAAGGTCTTGCTGATGTCATCGGTGCGCGGCCGGCACGGCAACTATTCCGGCTACACCGGCTACTGCGCCTCGAAAGGCGCCACCGACTCGCTCACCCGTGTGCTGGCGACCGAGTGGGCCAAGTACGGCATCACCGTGAACGCCATCGCACCGACCGTGTTTCGCTCCAAGCTGACGGCGTGGATGTACGGCGACAACGAACTCGGCCAGCAGACGCGCGCCCGTTCGTTGTCGCGCATTCCGCTGGGCCGGCTCGGCGAAGTGGAGGATCTGATCGGGATGGCGATCTATTTGTTGTCGCCAGCGTCGGATTTCTGCACTGGGCAGGTGATGTATGTCGATGGCGGCTACACCGCCGGATAATTGATCGCGATGTGTCTTGGCGGAACTCATGCAGCAGCAACGACAGCAAACAATCGGTGTGATTGGCGGCGGCCTGATGGGTCACGGCATCGCCTATCTGTTCGCCACGGCGGGACACAGGGTCGGCATCTTCGAGCCGGACGCGGCGAGCCGCGCCTCGCTGCCGCGGCGGCTCAATGCCATCGTCGCGTTATTGGGCGACGATGCCGGCCTGCTGCAGCGCATTTCGGTGCACGAGACCATGGCGCCGGCCGTTGCAGGCGCGGCGTTCGTGTTCGAAGCGGCGCCGGAGAAGCTGCCGTTGAAGCAGCGCGTCTTCGCCGAGCTCGAGGCGCTGGCGGCGCCGCATGCGATCCTGGCGAGCAACAGCTCGGCCATACCCACCACCGAGATCGGCCGCGACCTCAAACACCGCGACCGCGTGGTCGGCACCCATTTCTGGAATCCGCCGCATCTCGTTCCGCTGGTCGAAGTGATCCAGAACGAGAAGACCTCCGACGACGTGGTGCGCGCCACGATCGCGCTCTTGCGCGACGCCGGCAAGGTGCCGGTGCACGTGCGCCGCGACGTGCCGGGCTTCGTCGGCAACCGGCTGCAGCACGCCATGAAGCGCGAAGCCTTCGCGCTGGTCGCTGCTGGCGTCTGCGACGCCGAAACCATCGACACCGTGGTCAAAGAAGGATTCGGCGCGCGCACCGCGGTGCTCGGGCCGATGGAGCAGTCGGACCTTGTCGGGCTCGACCTCGCACTCGATATCGCCGAAGTGCTGTACGAACATCTCGACCGCACGGCGGCAGCGCCGACGATCCTGCGCGAGAAGGTGAAGGCCGGACAGCTCGGCATGAAGACCGGCGAGGGCTTACGCCAATGGCCGCCGGGCAAGGCCGACGCGGTGCGCGAACGGCTGTCGCGGTTTCTGGCCGAGCAGGCGCGGGCGCGGAAAAAGAGTTGAACCGACCGCCGCAGCACATGACTTGTTTCCCGGATGCGGTGCAGCGCGCAGCGGTGCACCGCTGATCCGGGATCGTTTCAAACTCCGAGTTCGTAACGATCCCGGGTCTGCAGCGCACCACTTCGTGCTGCGCCGCGCCCGGGAAACGCGGTTATCACGTCTTTTCCAATTCCGCCTTCACGGACCGGAGCGCTTCGGGCGTGTCGATGTCGGTGAGCGCCGCGGTGCCGGTGAGCGGCACCTCGGTGACGGCCTCGGCATAGCGGCCGATCAGATGGCGCGCGCCGACGTCGCCTTCCACCGCCATCAGGTCGGGGAAGAAGCGTCGCGACCACACCACCGGGTTGCCGCGCTGGCCCTCGATGGTCGGCACCACCGCCAGCGCGCCCTTGTCGGGATCGAACGCAGCGATGAGGCGATCGATCAGCGCCGCATCGACCTGCGGCATGTCGCCGAGGCAGACGATGGCGCCGTCGGCTTGCGCCGGCACCGCCGCGATGCCTGCTTTCAGCGAGGTGCCGAGGCCATCGGCAAAACTCGCATTATGGACGAGTTGCACCGGCAGGCCGGCGAGCGCCGCTTCGAC
>JASHWN010000531.1 GCA_030044035.1 Xanthobacteraceae bacterium | reverse complement strand
GGTCGCGCGAGAAGCGCTATCCGATGCTGACCGAGCCGCGGCCCGAATATCACGGCGTGGTCATGCACGAGACGTTCGGCAATTTCGCCTTCGCCATGGCTTGCCGTACGCTGGCGCTGCGCGACATCGGTTCGGCGTTGTCGCCGTTCAACGCGTTTCTGATCCTCACCGGCATCGAGACCTTGCCGCTGCGCATGAAGAAGCATTGTGACAACACCCAAGCGGTCGCCGAATGGATCGCGCAGCAGCCGCAAGTGGCCTGGGTCAGCTATCCGGGGCTGCCCGGCGACCGCTATCACAATCTGGCGAAGAAATATTGCCCGCTCGGCGCCGGCGCGGTGTTCACCTTCGGGCTCAAAGGCGGCTACGAAGCCGGCGTCAAGCTCGTCACCAACGTCAAGCTGTTCTCGCACCTCGCCAATATCGGCGACACCCGCTCGCTGATCATCCACCCCGCTTCGACCACGCACCGCCAGCTCACCGACGCGCAAAAAGTCCAGGCCGGCGCCGGCCCCGACGTGGTGCGGCTGTCGATCGGCATCGAGGACGTCGAGGACATCATCGGCGACCTGGAGCAGGCGCTGGCGGCCTAGCGTTTCATGGCGCCTTGATTGTTCCGGAACTTCGGCTCCGCTTCGCAGGCCGAGTCCGCCCGATTACATTTTTCGTTTTCTGTCATGAAATGACCGGTTCCTGCGGAGTTCCTATTGAAATAACCGGTGCGAAGCTCATCTGCCCCCGATCGAGCAACAAAAAGCTCGTGCTTTCGACTTCGCAACCGGGAGATCAGTCATGATCGGCAAGTCGACTATCGCTGCGACGGTGCTTGTCACCATGGGTCTTGCATCGCCAGCCTTCGCCCAAGTGCCGCCGAGCTATTATTATGGTTACGCGGGCCCCTATGCCTATCCCTACGTGCAGCCGCCACCTTACGGTTGGGGACTTTACAACTATAGCGGCTGGTATGGCGGCTGGCCATCGTACGCCGCTGCCCTCAGTTACACCGTGCACACGCCGCCGAATCACTGAGCCGCTGCTATCTTTGCGAAACCGCGGGCTTAAGCGCGATCATCTGGCGAGGCGACGATGATGCGGCCAGGCGCGCGGCATGCAAGGTTGCCGCGGTGAGCACCAGCATCGCCAGCGCCTGATGCGCTAGCGACAGCGAAAGCGGCGCCACTTCGAGCAGTGTCCAGATGCCGAGCGCCGCCTGCAGCGTTACCGCGCCGGCAAGCATGAGCGCGCCGGTGAGCACGGGGCCTTTGCCGCTATTCCGCGCCGCGTCGATTGCGTGCAACAGCGCGCAGATCCAGATCGTGTAGGCCAGCATGCGGTGATCGAACTGCACCATCAGCGTATTCTCGAAAAAATTCCGCCACAGCGGCGAAGCGGAAAACAGCCGCGCTGCCTGCGGAATGAGGCCGCCGTCGATCAGCGGCCAGGTGTTGTAGATGTAGCCGGCGCGCAATCCCGCCACCAAAGCGCCGAGATAGATTTGCGCCAGTACCAGAATGAGAAGTCCGATGGCGGTCAGGCGGAGTCGCGTTGCCGCGCCCTCGCCTGCCCCGTCCGCAAGCGCCGGTTTGCCGCTGCCGAGTTGCGCCGCGGTCCAAATCATCGCGACATAGATCACGCCGGCGAGCACGAGGTGCGTGGCCAAGCGGTACTGCGAGACTTCGACGCGGTCGGCAAGGCCCGACGCCACCATCCACCAGCCGACCGCGCCTTGCAGCGCGCCGAGGCCGAAAATCAACGCCAGCCGGCCGCGCAGGCCGGGACCGATGGAGCCGCGCCATAAGAACCACAGGAACGGCACAAGAAACGCCAGCCCGATCAACCGGCCAATCAGGCGGTGCGTCCACTCCCACCAGAAGATGGTCTTGAACGCAGCGAGGCTCATGCCGTTGTTGAGCGCGTGGTACTGCGGAATTTCTTGGTACCTTTGGAACTCGGCCTGCCACTGGGCATCGGTGAGCGGGGGCACCACGCCCATCACCGGCCGCCACTCGGTGATCGACAGCCCGGATTCGGTGAGCCGGGTGGCGCCGCCAACCAGCACCATGGCGAACACCAGCGCGGCGACGGCGTAGAGCCACAGCCTGATCGCGCGCCGATGATCATCGGCCGGAACGCCGATTGAATGTGCCGCAGCCATCTCGTTCGCTTGTCTGGGACGCGCGGACCATATAGGGCTGGCTCCGCCCTCGCAATCACGTCATTGCGAGGCGCGGCACGGCCGGGCGATGCAGAAAGTCGCAGCCGAGCGCCCGCTCTTTCACGCGCAAAAGGTGTTTGCCGCCGCGCCCCCATGCCGACCCGACTGCGAAAATTCTTAGGCACCATCGCACTCATTGTGCTGGTGATCGTGTGGGCGCTGGTCGCCATGGCGCTGGCGCAGGCGCCCGCCATTCACGACAGCACCGGTCTGTCCATCGCCTATTATGTGATTGCCGGCATCGGCTGGGTGTTGCCGGCGATGCCGATCGTAGCATGGATGGCAAGATCAGGGGGCAGTAATCAGTAGTCGGTAATCAGATCAAGCCGCGCCTTTTTCTCGTCTTCTGAAAACTGATAACTGATTACTGATTACTGGACTCCACATTGCCGTCGCCGAGCCGGACAGCAGCACCCGCACGTAGCGCAGGCGCTGGTATTCGCCGTTGAGCGAAATGCGCGGCAGCGCCGTCAAGCGCTCGCGGTGCGCGGCGAACAGCACGCCAGGCCGCGTCGTCACCGCCGTCTTGAAGCCGAGCTCGGCGGCGATCTTGAACTCGCGCGGTCCGGCCGAGGTGCGGTCGCCGACCGGAAACGACAAGTGCTCGGGCCGTGTCGCCAGCGCCGCCTCGATCACCGCGCGGCTCAAGTCGATTTCGGAGCGCACGGATTTTTCCGGCAGCTTCGCCAGCATCGGGTGGTTCACGGTATGGGCGCCGATGGTGACGAGCGGATCGGCGGCAAGCTCGGCCAGCTCCTGCCAGCTCATGCACAGATCCCGGCAGAAGGCCGCGAGATCGACGCCGTAGCAGCCGGCAAGATTGCGCACCACCTCGCGCAGCTCGGCTTCGGTCGGCCGGCCGCGCAGCCACCAGTACAGCTCGTCATAGAGCGCCCGCTTTTCGCCGACCGTGGCGCAATCGAAGGTGCGGTTGCGGCCCTCGATATTGAGGCCGATGCGCTTGTGGCGGGCGATCACCGCTTCGAGCGCCAGCCACCACAATTCGCCGAGCTGATCCGGAAAGCTGGTGGCAACGTAGACCGCGAACGGCACGCCTTCCGCTTTGAGGATCGGATAGGCGACCTGCAGCGTGTCGCGATAGCCGTCGTCGAACGTGAGGCAGACAAAGCGCCGCGCGAAATCGCCCTCGACCAGGCGGCGGTGCATCTCGTCGAGGCTGACGATGTCGAGCCCGGCGCGGCGCAGGTCGGCGATGACGCGGCTCAAAAAGCGCGGCGTGATCTCGAGCAGGCGATTGGGTTGAAAGCGGCCGGGCCGCGGCGGCCGCACGTGGTGCAGCGTCAGAATGGCGCCGACGCCGCCGAACAAGCGCTCGAGCAGGCGATGCGCGCCGGTGAAATACAGCGATTCCAGCCCGCCGCGGATGATTGCCGGTTTCAGTGCGGCCACGATCGACGCCTTATTCGTTCTGCCGGCCGATTATTCGACTGCGAGGTTGACAATTGTTTGCCGCAGCGCAGCCGGGGGTCAACGCCGCCGGCTCGCTTATCCACCTT
>JASHWN010000530.1 GCA_030044035.1 Xanthobacteraceae bacterium | reverse complement strand
GCCGGCATTGGCTGGGTGGCGCAGGAGCGCGAGATTTTTTCCACGCTGACGGTCGACGAAAATCTCACCGTCGCCGCACGCGACGGGCGCTGGGATCTGCCAGCCGTCTACGATCTCTTCCCCCGTCTCGCCGAGCGAAGGCGCAATCTCGGCCATCAGCTCTCCGGCGGCGAGCAGCAAATGCTGGCGATCGCGCGCGCGCTGATGACCAATCCGGCGCTGCTCCTGCTTGACGAGCCGCTCGAAGGCCTCGCCCCGATCGTGGTCGAGGAGCTTGCCGCGGCGATCCGCCGCATGACCGGCGAAGGCGGCGGCGCCTTCATCCTGGTCGAGCAGCACGCCGACATCGCGCTGTCGCTCACCCGTTCGGCGCTGGTGCTCGAACGCGGCCGCATCGTCCATGCCGGCCCGTCCGCGCAACTCCTTGCCGACCCGTCCGCGCTCGACCGCCTGATCGGTCTGCGGCTCGCCGAGGCGTGAGCGCGCATCTTTCACCCTCCCTGCAGGAGAGGCTGAAGAGTCAATGGCCGGACGAGCTCCCAGCGTTCCCCGTGGCGAGCGCTTTGATCGAAGGATCGAGCTGCGCGTAATCGGAATCCGGCAGGCGCGTCCAATATTGATTGCGGCCCAGCAGCGAGAAGCCCAGATAGCCGCGCACGATCAGCGTCTGGCCGTCGGGCGACAGCTTCATCTCGGCGTCGTAGATGTTGCCGTCGCGCGGATCGAGAATGGTGCCGCCGTCATAGGCGTCGTCGCCCGCCGGACGCATGCCGCGGACGATCTCGAGCCCGAGCCACGGCTTATTGTGGCGATCGCCCCTGCAGCGGCTGCACACCACGTTCGGGTCCTGGCCCGGCTGCAGGAACATTTTGGCGAGGATGCCGTCATAGACGCCGTCACGGTCGACGATCAGGAACCAGCCGTTCGGCTGCTTGGTCTGTTGATCGACGGACTGCCAAAGCCCGACCGGCGTCATGTCGGCGCTGACCGTGGTTCGGCCGGCGGCGAGCGCCAAGAAACCCGCCAAAGCGGCCAGGACTGTCACGATCTTTGCTCGCATCGTCGGGACTCCGTGTCTTAAATATGCAACGCAACGCGCTTGGCGCCTTAACTATGCAGCGCGTTGTCGGGCGGGACGGTGGCCTTGCCATGCAGATTCATCTGGTGCGCCGCCGCCTGTTGCTCCACCATAGCGCCGCCCCGGCCTGCGTTATTCGGAGAAAGACGTGAAAATCAAGGCCATTGAGCCGATTGCGGTCGATCTGCCGATGCACAAGCCCGTGACCATGGCGGGCGAAACCGTGGCGCGCGCCGACAATATGCTGATCCGCGTCGCCTCGGATGACGGTCACGTCGGCTGGGGCGAGGCCGCCGCGGCGCCGACCATGACGGGCGAGACCGTCCCCGGCATGATCGCGGCGGTGCGCTATTTGGCGCCGCCGCTGCTTGGCGCCCCGGCCGACGAGCTCGCCGCCGCGTCGGCCGCGATGAACGCCGTCATGTACGGCAACAACGCCGCCAAGGCCGCCATCGAGATGGCGCTGCACGATCTCGTCGCCCGCGCCGCCGGACGGCCGCTTTATGCATTGTTCGGCGCCAAGCTGCGCAGCCGTATCCCGGTTCTTGCCGTGCTCGGCTCCGGCATTGACGCCGACGATCTGCGCGAGGCGCAAGTACGCTGGGCCGCCGGCTATCGCGCCTTCAAGATCAAGGTGGGTTTGAGCGGGCCTGAGGCCGATGCTGCGCGCACGCGCGCGGTTTGCGTGCTGCTCAAGCGCCAAGGCGAGTCGAGCGGCGAGGCATGCCTGGTTTCGGTCGATGCCAATCAAGGTTTTAGTGTCGACGAGGCGCTGCGTTATGTCTCGGCGCTCGGCAATTGCGGGCTCGATTTTTTCGAGCAGCCGGTCCATGCCCACGATCTCGACGGCATGGCGCGCGTCGCCGCGGCAAGCCCGGTGCCGATCGGCGCCGACGAGGGCATCCATTCGCTCGACGACATCGAGCGCCATCACGCGCGCCGGGCGGCGGCCGGCGTCAGCCTCAAGGCGATCAAGCTCGGCGGCCTGCGCGCGATGCGCGATGCCTGCCGGCTGTGCGATCGCCTCGGCATGAAGGTGAATCTCTCCTGCAAGACCGGCGAGTCGAGCATTGCGTCGGCGGCGGCGCTGCATCTCGCCGCAACCGTGCCGGCGCTCGCCTGGGGTCTGACGCTGACCAATGCGGGCCTCGCCGAAGACGTCACCGCCGAGCCGCTGTCCATCGAAGGAGGCCACGCCGTCGTGCCGGACCGGCCGGGCCTTGGCATCGAGGTCGATGAGAGGCGCGTGCGGCACGAGGTCAGCGCGCGACGAGTTGCATAAACCGTCATTCCGGGGCCGAGCGTAGCGAGGAGCCCGGAATCCATAACCACGGGACTTGCGGATCAAGAACAGCGTGTAAGAGATTCACTTTTTTCTTTGCTCGTGGTTATGGATTCCGGGCCCACGCGCTGCGCGCGCGTCCCGGAATGACGTTGGGGGAGGGCGCGTGACGACCAAACAGCTCGGCATCGCCGTCGTCGGCTCCGGCCGCATCGGCACGTTGCGGGCGCGGCTTGCCGCCAAGCATCCGGCAGTGCGGTTTCTCGCCGTCTCCGACAAGGAGCCGGCGCACGCCAAGAAGCTCGCCGAGCTTGCCGGCGCCGATTTTCATTCCGCCGACAACGACGAAGTCATCGCGCATCCGGACGTCGATGCGGTGTTCGTCTCGACGCCGGAAGGCGAGCACGCCGCGCCGGTCTGCAAGGCGCTCGAGCTCGGCAAGCCGGTGCTGGTCGAAAAGCCGCTGGCGCTGTCGCTCAACGACGCCGAAGCGATCATCAGCACGCTCAATCGCACCGGCGGCACGCTGCGCGTCGGCTATAGCCGCCGCTTCAAGGAATGTTTCCTGCGCGCCAAGGAGCAGATGGCGCACGGCCGGCTCGGCAAGGTGAGCGGCGGGCTCGCCCGCGTCTACAATTCGCGGGCGCAGACGTTCGCCATCCTCAAGCGCGACCCGCACGCCACGCCGGTGCTCGATGTGCTGACCTATTACGTCGACCTCGTCTGCTGGTTTCTGGAAGGCAACCGGCCGGTCGAAGTCGTGGCGCGCGGCCAATCCGGCATCTTTCGCGACGCCGGCTATAGCGCCCACGACGTGACCTGGGCGCTCGTCACCTTCGCCGACGGCGCGGTGGTCAATTTCGGCATCGGCTACGCGCTGCCGGCGCGCTATCCGACACAAGGCCAATCCGACCGTGTCGAGCTCCTCGGCTCCGACGGCGTCATGCTCATCGACGACGACCATATGGAGCACGTGCTGTTTTCCGAACAGGGCATCCCGCATCCTTACGTGCCCGGCCATTCGGTCGAGCTGGCCTTTCTCGGCAGCAACACCGCCGGCGATTGGGCGCTCGGCGACTTCTGGGGGCCGCTCGGCAACGAGACGCGCTCCTGGCTCGACTTTCTGGCGACCGGCCGCGGCGGCCAGATCCACGCCACCGCCGAGCAGGCCATGCTCAATCTGAAAACCACCTACGCCATCGAACGCGCGGTCGCGACCGGCCAGGCGGTGCGGCTGGATTAGGAGAGCGGTGCAGGCGTACTAAATCAGCACCGCCTCGGGGGAGTTCAGCCGCCAAATGCTCGACGAAGGCGCGGATCGATGGCAGTGCGGCATCAGCGCGGTCATCGTCACAAGCGCTCGAAATCCTCAGTGGAATTCCGCGCGTGTTTTTCGAACCATTTTGGGCCGGGACCACGCATGTAGTGCGCCTCAGGTCGATATTTCCGGAAGTTCGCTCCCATCGCCGACGCAGCCCAAGCGTCCTTCAGGGCACCCGCAGCCACGACGCAGATCGAGATGAGCATTGTTGCCGCCCGTAAAATTCGAGACATCGGAAACTCTCCTGCAACACGGCAACATGTGGCAAATCGGCATAGCTATTCCATAGGATGCTTACCTCGATTTAATAAAGGAGAAATAAGCGACCGCAGACGATACTGCGCCGGACCTGCGCTCTTGGAACTTCGCAAGAAAGGCTGGCCGTTGCGATCGATGGCATGACGCGATCAACGCGTCGTTGCAAATCGTCGGGGTCGAGGGGGAGGGAACAAAAATGAAGAAACTCACCGCATCCGCCGCGGCGTCGCGCCGCCGCGTCATCGCTGGCGCGCTCGCCGCCGGCGTGGCCGCGCCGGCCGTGCTGCGCGCGCGCTCGGCCGCTGCGGCGGTCTACCCGGAGCGGCCGGTCAAGTTCGTGGTCGCCAATACGCCGGGCGGGCCGTCGGACATCGTCGCCCGCTTCGTCACCGCCGCGCTCGAGCAATCGACCGGCAAGACCTTCATCGTCGAGAACCGCGGCGGCGCCGGCGGCAATATCGGCATGGAATACGCCGCCCACGCCGAGCCCGACGGCTATACCATCCTGCTCGCCACCAACGCCTACTCGGTCAATTACGGCCTGTACAAGCATCTGCCGTACGATCCGTACAAGGATTTCGTCGGCGTCAGCGAGCTTGCCACCTCGCCGAACACGTTCGCGGTGCGCGCGGAATCGCCGGCCAAGACCATGCCGGACTTCGTCGCGCTGGCCCGCGGCAATCCGGACAAATACAATTGCTCGACGCCGCCGATCGGCACCACGGCGCAGCTGCAGTTCGAGCTGCTGAAGATCCGCGAAAAGCTGCCGCAGCTCGCCGACGTGGTTTTCAAGGGCGGCGGCGACGCCATTACGGCGCTGCTTTCCAGCACGGTGCAGATGACCTCGGGCTCGCTGGCGCCGGCCTTGCCGCACATCAAGAGCGGCACGCTGCGCTGTCTGGCCGTGAGTGCGGCGACGCGCTGGCCCGACCTGCCGGAGGTGCCGACCATGGAACAGGCCGGCTATGCGGACTTTGTCTCCGCGGTCGACTGCGTGCTGCTGGCGCCGGCCAAGACGCCGCCGGCGAACGTCAAATGGCTGGAGACCGAGACGTTGAAGGTTCTCTCGGCCGAGGATATGAAGGACAAGCTCTACAAAGCCGGCTTCCTGGTGCGCGCCGAAGGCGCCGCCGCGGCGTGGGCACGCGTCACCAAGGAGATCGACGCGTTCAAGCGCATCATCGATGAGGCGGGCATACAGAAACTGTAGGCGTCATCCGCTTGTCCGTTGCTGTTATGCGAAATCCGACTGATCGGTCTAGGCCGTGAACTCGTAGATTTGCCATGTCCGCTGTTCCCCCGTTGGCGACCGAACAGCGGACATCCAAAAACCGGCGCTTTGTGCCAGCAACCGACAAATTCAATCCAGCTTGACGCCCGCGAACTTCAACACTTTGCCCCATCTGTCGGTTTCATCGGCAATGAACTTGCCGAACGCAGCCGGCGTCATCGGCATCGGCTCGACGCCTAGGTCGGTGAACCGCGCCTTCAGCGCCGGATCGGCGAGGCCGGCATTGATCTCGTTATTGAGCTTCGCAATGACCTCGTTCGGCGTGTTCTTGGGCGCGCCGGCCCCGTACCAGCTGCTCGCCTCGTAGCCGGGCGCAAACTCGGCGACGGTCGGGATGTCCGGCAACACCGGCGAACGCGTCGTGCTAGTCACCGCCAGCGCGCGCAGCTTGCCAGCCCGGACGTATCCGATCGATGCGGGTATCGGTCCAAAATACACCTGAACCTGTCCAGCGAGCACATCGGGCAGGGGATTGCCGTGATAAGGGACGTGAACCATGTTGATGCCGGTCATCATTGCAAATAATTCTCCGGCTACATGCTGCGGGCTACCAATACCTCCGGACGCCATGTTGATCTTGCCCGGATTTGCCTTGGCGTAAGTGATGAATTCGGCAACGGTCTTGGTCGGAAACGAAGGATGGACCTCCATGACGAGCGGCCCGCGGGTGATGCTCGCGACAGGCGCGATGTCGCGGATGAAATTGAAATTGAGATTGTCGTAGAGCGATGCGTTGGTCGTGTTTCCCAAAGTGACCAGGAGGAGCGTGTAGCCGTCCGCGGGCGCTTTCACGACGAGTTCGGTGCCGATGTTGCCTTCGGCGCCGGGCCGGTTATCGACCATGAATTGCTGGCCGAGCCGTCCCGAAAGCCATTGCGCGATCAGCCGCGCCGTGATGTCGGGCGTAATGCCGGGGGCAAAGGGCACAACCATGTGCACCGGCCGGGCAGGGTACGATTCCGCTTCAGCGACGCGCGCAACCGCCGGAAAGAAGGCGCCAAGCGCCACGATTTGCAAAAATCTTCGGCGTGGGGTTTCCATGACCATAGGCTCCGTTCATCGGCAGGCATTTTGCCGCCGATCGGACCATCAACACAATGTAGACATTTATATCTTCATAAGATAGAATTTCTGATGGATAGCCGCTTCCTCGAGAGCTTCATGATGGTGATCGATAGCGGCTCAATCGCTGAGGCGGCCCGCCGCCTCAATTTGACGCCGGCCGGCGTCGCGCAGCGAATTCACGCCCTCGAAGCTGAGATTGGCGCGCCGCTTCTGTCGCGCTCGGGCCGATCCGTGCTGCCGACACCGGCGGGAACGGCGATCCTGTCTCGCGCGCGGAATATTCTCAGCGAGGTCCACGATCTTAAATCGATCGCGACCAGCGATCGGCTTTCCGGAGAATTGCGCCTCGGCGCGACGCCGACGTCGCTATCGGGCATATTGCCGCCCATTCTTGCCCTTTTGACGAGCAAATACCCCCACATCGACATTTGGATGATGGGTGCCAATTCGCGGGCACTCTATGACGGACTGCTCCGCGGCGATTTCGATGCCGTAATCATTGGCCAGCCGCCATTCGCTATCCCGAAAGCCTATGATTGGCGGATCTTGCGCGACGAGCCGCTCGTTGTGTTGACGCCGGCGTCGTGCCGCGTCCAGGACCCCCACGCGATTTTGGCCTCCAAGCCATTTATTGGACAAAGTCGCGACAGCTGGGTTGGGCGGCTTGTCTATAGCTATCTGCGAGAGGCCGGTATTCGACCGCACCAACGTTTCGAAATGGATACGCCCGCGGCGACCGCGGTCATGGTCGACCAGGGCCTCGGTGTGGCCCTGGTGCACGATTGGTCGCCGCCATGGCCGACAGGGCTTTCAATAAGGAAGATTCCACTCCCACCCAATCGGTTCGGTCGACGCATGGGGCTGGTGTGGAATAGGGCTTCGGTCCGCATCCGCCTTGTCCAAGCTCTGCTTGAAGCGGCCGAGTTGGCGCCCGCCACTGGGCAGACCGCCACGCCAAGGCTCAAGGGCTCGGATTTCCGCACCCGGCGGCCAAAATCAAAATCAACATCAACCTGAGGGCAGCTCTGGGTCATTAACGGACATTGTCCTATCGCGGGTTGATGTCTGCGTTACCCCCAAACCGGACATTGGCGGACGCTTTTGTGAGAACACGCCTAGTTGCCGCTCGTCCCCGCGACAGCGGGCACCCAGTTCTTTTCAAGCTCCTGGATTCCCGCTTTCGCGGAAATGAGCGGAATTCATCGGCCGGATTCGGCGTTACAGCAGCCGGTCGTCGGCGCTGAAGAACGGAAACGGGCAGGCGAAGTCGCCGATCGGCACCAGATGCGTCGCGATCGTGCCGAATTCTTCGTCGCCGGCCAAC
>JASHWN010000529.1 GCA_030044035.1 Xanthobacteraceae bacterium | reverse complement strand
GGATGCAACGTTCGCTGCCGCCTGATTGTGGATCGCGGCAGCGTGGGCGGTGCCCGTATGATAGGCGTGGCGATCATAGGCTGAGTGAGCGTGGTGGATTCCGTGATGCACCGGCGTCTGCGCGTGCGCCGCCGTCGTGAACAGTGCCGCCGCGGCAATCGCCAAGACCAATTTTCCGCTGAACGATTTCATCGCTGCTTTCCTCTCAGATTGGCCCCCGTGCCCGCATTCGAGGGAGATCGCGCACAACAGAATTGAATGATGATGCATGAGAAAATCTACGATCTTGCAGTATTGCTTTTGTATACAAATGGGTTGCTTGTGCGGGTTCTAAAACATTTCTGCTGTGCGCGCTTTGACGGGCGAACAAATCTGACTTGACGAGGACGGAGTGGCTCCGTCGCTGTGCCGATTACCCGAAAGTGTAATTGCGTTAATGCCGGTCTTTAATTTCATGCCGCAAAGTTCCAGCTGGTGCGACAGCAACCGGAATGCAGCGCCTTCAAATATCGGAGCCCCGGTCCAGGCGCTCGGCTTGAGAAGATATTGTACCGCGGCGGCGGTTTCCTCGATATCGTCTGCCGCGTAGTTGTCGATGCAAAGATTCCGTTGGTTATCGAAGAGCTCGACCCAGAACGGCAAGTCATTGTCTTGCGCCAGTTCTGACGGCTCCAGCAATCTGACCTCATAGCGCCCGTGCCGCGACAGGGGCACGAGTTTCTGGCCATCGATCGTTCTCGGCGCACGCAGCACCCACACGTAGGACCGCACGATCAGGAGCTCGAGGTGCTTGTTTCTTTGCGACTTTTGCATGAAGCAATCCAAAAAGCTCATTTTTCGGCGCGCTGATATCGACCTGTGCGATGCACATTTGCCAACATGGCCCGCTCTCTTGCCGGGAACATATGGCGCGAGGAGCTGAGTCTTTTCCTGACAGCGGGCGCCAATCGTTTGATCCCGCCTGCCAAAGACGAGACCACCGAATGCACGCAAATCACCATACGGATAAGATCGGCGCCGTACCGACGGCGGCTGGCGGCATAGCGAGGGCTGCTTATGCTCGTGCCGCCCCCTCGCTGCCGGACATCGCTGCACTGGCGAAACGGGCGGGGATAACGCTCAACCAGCTCGAAGATCCGAGTTTCCGCTTACCAGTCGAGCGTCAGATCATATTTCTCAACTTGGTCGCCGAACGGCTGCCCGACGACTTTCTCGGCTTCCATCTTGCAAGTGAAATCGACCTCCGCGAGCTCGGCTTGATTTACTACGTGCTGTCGTCTTCCGACACGCTCGGCGATGCATTGCGGCGCGCGCAAAGATACTGTTCTGTTCAAAACGAGGGGGTGTTGGCGAAGTATCGCGACGGCGACCCTGTTTGCGTTACTCTGCATTACAATGCGGTGAGCCGCGCGAGCGATCGCCATCAGATCGAATTCTTCGTCACGACGATTGTCCGGCTGTGCCGGCAGTTGGTAGGGTGGCGATTAAATCCCATTCGTATCAAATTAGCCCACCGAAGAACGGAGCTGCCCGGCGACATCGCCGCATTCTTTGGTTGTGAATTGGTCTACGGCAGCGACGTTGACGAGATCGAGTATGCTTCTTCGAGCAGTCGATTGCCCGTCGCGAGCGCAGACGGCTATCTGAACAAGCTTCTGATAAAATATTGCGAGGCGGCGCTTTCCAGCCGACGACTTAAAGCACGCTCCTGGCGGCTGGCCGTTGAAAATACCCTGGCACCATTATTGCCGCATGGCCAAGGCCGGTTATCGGAGGTCGCCGCACGGCTCGCAGTCAGCGTCCGAACCCTCGAGCGTCGCCTTGCCGAGGAAGGTGTATCGTTCCTTGACGTGCTGGACGAGCTCAGATTCGAGCTTGCCAAACGCTATCTGCAAGAGCCGAGTTTGCCGATTTGCGAGATAGCCTGGCTGCTCGGTTACGCCGATCCCAGTGCCTTCACGCATTCGTTCAGGCGATGGACCGGAGTGCCTCCCAAGGAGTTGCGAGCAGCTTGAGTGGCTTGGCGCTTTCCGCCGTCGACCGGCTTGCGCTCGTGCATGCCATGTTGTTGCGAATTGACGCGCTGGTGCTTTCCTTCAGGGCGCTCGTATTCGGTGGACATTGACGCTCCTGGACGATTATCGGCAAAGGCCTTTCAAGCGCGATGGCCTCCGCTCATGCACCGAAACGGCCGCGGCTAAGCTGCAGGCTTAGCGCGCGCCTTCACTGGCCGCGGCCTTGGTGATAGTGTTGGCGGGCGTGGGTGAATGAATGGGGCATGGACGATGGGTGCGGGGCGTTGCAAAGCCGTAGTCGCATTGGGCTTCGGTTTGCTGCTGGCGGCGCCGGCTTTGGCGGCAAGCCAGCAGGACTGGGACCGCTGCCAGTCGAAGGATCCTGCCGTCGCCATTCCGGCCTGCAGCAACATCATCCCGGACCAAAGCGAGTCGCCACAGAACCGCGCCGACGCTTACGTCTACCGCGCCGCCGCCTATTTGAAACAAAACAACAGCGGGCGCGCTATCGCCGACTACACCGAGGCGCTTAAGCTGACGCCGCATAATATTGTGGCTTACGTGAGCCGCGCGCTCGCCGAGTTCCACAACGGCGATAAGAACTCCGCGGTCATCGATTACAGCATTGCCAACAAGCTCGACGCCGCCGCCGTGGCGCGCATCGCCTCCGACAATCCCGACGTCAAGCAGATCGCCGATGAAGCGAGCGCTTCACCGCCATCGGCGGGCGCAGTGGCCGAGGCCGAGCGCCAAGCCGCGGCTCCGCCGCCGCCGCCACCTCCGCCTGCGCCGCCGCCGCCAGCCGAGAAGTCATGGAACGCGATTGCCTCTTCGGTCTGGCGCGTGCATGGCCGCGTCCACGTCGCCATCGGTTATTCGGGCACCAGGTCGACTGAAGACGACGCCCGCAGCAGCGCCGTCCAGGCGTGCCGCGACGCCGGCGGCACCACCTGCAAATCGACCGGCGCTTGGAATTACGGCTGCGTCTACATCACCACCGGCCACACCACGAACCGGGCCGGCTGGGCGTCGGGCGACAGCGTCGATGCAGCATTGCGACGATGCCGGGGCAACGGTTTCACCTGCAAGGAGCCGATCGGCGGCTGCGTCGAGTGATACTGGACTTTTTGGACCGACCCGACGTGCCGAACCCCGCGCCGCGCGCACTCAGCGCAAGAGCGTTGCGCCGTCCCTTAAGGATTGCCTCCCATCATCGGCACTCCCGGGGCGGCATGCGAACCGCCCGCCCCGTTCGGCGCTGGCGGCGTCGCATGCGACTGCGCGGCAGCATTGCCGGCATCGTCACCGAAACTCGGCAGCCCCGGCGCGGCATGCGAGGAACCTGCTCCGTCGGACACGGCAGGCGCCGCATGCGAACCGCCCGATGCGCTTCCCGAGCCGCTGAAATTCGGCACCGGCGGCGGCGCATGCGAGCCGTCCAACGGGCCGCCTACGTCACCCGAGTCGCTCGCGCGCGGCACGCCGGGCGGCGCATGCGAACCATCCGGCGAGCCGCCTAAATCGCCCAAATCGTCCGAGCCGCTTGAGCCCGGTATCCCCGGGCGCTTGTGAAACGTTTGCGCGACAATGAGGTTGGTCCGCGCGCTCCGCGTCGCAGCCGGCTCGACTGCATGCGCGCGACTGGCGCCGGCAACGCCGAACCCCAGCAGCATCGCCAGCACAACCTGCACGCCCAACAAGAATCCAAAGTTACTCACGACCGTCCTCCCTGCGCTGGCGGCCGGCAGCGGCCCGCGGCCGGTCTCGCTTAACCATTCGTTAAGCCTGCCGCAACAGCATCGCGCTCCCAACCGAAGGGGCGAATCATGACTTACATATTGCCGCGGGCATTCATCGTGCTGGTCGGATGGGGCATCACCTGCGCCCTCATCTACAACATTTGGCCGGGCGTCGATCCGACGATCTTCGTCATTGCCGGCATCTCCTGGATTTTGGCCGGCTTCGTCTGCTTTGGCTACATGTACAGGCTGCGCAGCGAGACAGAGGATCAGCGCAGCAGCTTTTAGCAGCACCGCGCGGACCTAACAACCCGCCAAGTGACGCCGTTTCCGTCAACCGACCGGCGGCTGTTCGGCACCGCCGATGTGTTGCCTGTAGACTAGATCGAGCACGCGCTTCGGCCGGTAATGGCCGATGACCGCATTGGCCGGGAGCGCGCAAGGGATGGCAAAGTGAAAATCAAACAGCGGCGCGCCACAGGCGGCACGAAGCGCGCCGATGAGGTTGGCAAGCACATCATCCGCGATAATGGCCGTCGGCACGTCGCAAACGAAGACCGTGGGCTCGCCGCGCCGCCGCAGCGCTTCCTTGAAGCTGGTCGCGAATTCCTTGTCGATACGGATCGCCACCGCCATGAGTGAGAGACTGCCGAATAACAGGGTATAGCCGTCGCGCTCTTCCAGCAGGCGCCGATCGCAACAGAAATGCACGCCACTCTCGGCAACGATATCGAACTGCACGTCGCGCGCGCGGACGACGGCGTCGGCGACCGGCGCACTGTCGATCTGCGACAGGAAGCACTCGTCCACCAACTCGTGCCACCGCGAACGGGTCAGGGGCTCAATGCCGTCGCGATAATACCGGGTGATATCTGTCGGCCGTGCGGCATGGAACGAACGCACGGCGTGAAATTGCGTCCGCACGCGCCCGGCCGTTTCGGCGGCGCACATCTGCACCGCTTCGTCCTCAACCCAGCGCCGCCAAAGGCCGGCCGTCGTCCAATCCAACAACACGCTCGTCGCACGGATGGCCCGGCTGCCGGCTCGTCAAGGCTTTTGCGCCTGCAGCAGCATGAACGTGAAAATCTGGAAATCGTCCAGCGCGTCGAATGTCGGGCGGCCTCGCGATGTCCGCGGTACGCCGAGCGGCGCGCCGTAAGAGTGGCACGTCGCGCAGCTTGTCGACTGCACATAGGTCTCCATAGTCACGTTGGCGAGGTAACAGTCGTTGATCTGGAATTTAGCCAGGCTCTCGTGATCGGTGCCGGCAACGAAGCACTGTCCGATACCCTTGCCGTCGCCCTCCGGCTTGCCATCTTTGTTGATCGGATTGACCGGGAACTGGACGCCGACCAATTGATAATTCTGGAAAACGGTTCCTGCGAGTAGGCCCTGGTAGACTTTCGTGACGTCGTCCGCGACCTTCTGGGGCGGCGTGACCCGCGATACATCGACAGGCCGTGGCGGCGGTAACGGCTGTCCGGCATCGACGGGGGGCGGCATATAGCTGTAGCCCGACACGAAGGTTTGGCCGTTACCGAAAGATGGCGTCAGCGGCCTGCCGTCCGGCCGCCGGGGCGGCGGATTTGGCACGGTGAGAGCGTCGACCTGCTCGAACGTCGCCCAGAACCACGTCGCCGGCGTTGACGAAGTCAGACGCAGAATGTGCAGTCCGGTAAGCCCGACGAGCTGCGGACCAAAGCACTTCCCGTCCGGATTGACGATGTAGGCTGTGGCGGTGAAATAGCGCGACACGATATCGACCTTCGGATCGAGAAGGCGCCACGACGCCTTGTATTCGACCGTCCCATAGCGCGCAGAAGCCGGCAGGTTCTGCAGGTAGGACTCCTGCCCGCTTCGCGGCGGCGGCTGGAACGAACCTGGCGGCGGCGTCACGGCCGCCTCCTGGTTGGTCGCGTTGTAGTACTTGAAGTGCAGAAAGTACTGGAATTCCGACTGGCTCATCCTGATGTCGTAGCGGACATACTTTGCCGCCTGGTCGATCAGCGGCCCGATTACCTGTTGCGACCCGGGGAACGCCGCTTGGTTGATCGCGCCGTAGGCTTGGGGACTTGTCTTGGAGACCTGGGCGATGACATAAGAGCTGCCGGGGTTGTAACCGGGCACCGAGTCGCAGGCCGGGACCCTCACTTGCGTTTGCCAGTTGGGGCTGGGGTCTGCACCTTTCGGCAGGAACACGTCCTTGGTCCCCTTGCTGGTCATCCAGACGACCGGAACGGGCATTCCGGCCAGATCCGACGCGCCAATCTTGCGGTTCTCATCCGGTATGCCGCGCACACCATTGGCGATCGGCCAATTGGCGGCGACGAACGATTGCCAGGCAAAATCAGCCCAGTCGGCCGTCGAGGGCTTCGGCAGGTTCGCCACATCGATCGGCATTTTGGGCGACAATTCGCGCTGCTGCCCCGCCGCGGGAAACGTCGCGACAACGCAAGCCAAAGCCAAGCCCGAACGCGACAAGAATTTCCGCATGTCGTCCTCCCTAGGTGCTTGACCGGCCCAACCGAGGGACGGTGCCCGGCCTTCAGGTTTTACCTCCCGGGATGGGTCGCCTAAATCCCTTTCGCCGGGCTTTTGCTTTCGCAGATACTTCGTCCGATGCTAAGCATCGGCATCGCCCAAGGGCATTCCCGTGTTCATCCAGGTCTGAAAATTGCTTTTCCACTGCGGACTCCACGGATTTCCAGGCGGCATGTAGCCATTATCGACCTGAGTCCAGATCTGGCCGGCCCAAGTCTTGACGCTTTCATAGTCGTCCAGCTTGAGTGAGTTGCCGGTAATCTGTTTCATGTGCGAAATGTCGAACGGAGTGAACTGCTGCTTGATCGTGTTGTTCCAGGTGATCGCCATCGGCGTGGCCCTCCATTTCGTTGACGCAGCGATCAAAACGCCGCAGGTCGCGCAACACGACCGTGTTGGCCTTCGAAGCCGGACGCGACGACAGGCGCCGCGCCAGCAACTTTTCTAACAAGACAATCAATTTTAGATTGCGTTTACCGGCGAGTCAATCTTGCCAGCGAATTCGATGAGAAGGCATTCAGGGTTGTGTCGCATCGCCATGAACCGCAGCGCGGCCGCGTCATCGAGGGGAGCCGCCTTGCAGGCGTGAAATGAAACCGTCACAACGCCGCCCACGTGGCGCAATGCTTAGGTTCGAAAAAATCAGGTGCTTCGGACCGATCGTCGGTCGGCGTGCTATTCACCCGCCGGCGCGATTCCAGCCGCGGATGCGGTCGCCGTAGACCTGGAAGCCGTTCGGCGTGACCGCAACCGTGTCTTCAAGCTTGATGAAGCCGCGGCGCGGGTGCTGCAGCGTGGTTTCGACTGAAACCACCATACCGGCTTCGAGCGGCCGGTCGGCGTCGTAGGCATCGTAGGGCACCGGACCGGAATTGGTCAGCCGCGGCGCCTCGTGGCTGACGAGGCCCATGCCGTGCGCCAAAAAATGGATGTGATTGTGCAGCTTGGATTTGTGCAGCACGGTGTCGGCAGCGGCATAAATCTCCTTGCCGAGCACGCCGGCGCGGATCGGCTTCATCGACGCCTGCTCGATCGCTTCGACCTCGGCCAATAGATCGACGAGCTCGCTGTCCGGCTCGCCGACCACCGCCATGCGGGCAAGGTCGCCGATATAACCGTGGTAATTGCCGCCGGAATCGAGCGACAGCGGATCGCCCTGCTCCCAGCGCTGATCCGACGGCGCGCGGTTCAGACTCGAGCCCGCCGCGATCAGGCAATAGTCGAAGGTCAAGCCGCGCATCGTCTCCTCGCGGCGCAACGCTTCGCTCAGTTCGGCCTTGGTGGCGCCGGCGCCATGGCTATTGATCACCGCCAGCATGGAATCGATGACGAGGTCGGAGGCGATGCGCAGCTTCTCCAGTTCCTCCGGCGTTTTGCGCGCGCGCAAGCGCTCGAGCACGAACAGCGCGTCCTTGATCTCGCTGTCGGGAAACGCCTTGCGCAGCACGGCCGTGGAATTCGCCGGGATAAACGCCAGCTCGGCGCCGAGCCGATGCGGTTTTGGATCGAGCTTGCGGATGTAGGCGGCGGCCTTTTCCACGACGTCGACCGAGCCCGAACTCTTGACGTCGAGCTCCGACACCCAGAACGGCTTCACCTCGTTCTGATAATTCTCCATGCGGTGGCCGAAGAATCCGGCTTTGTCCGGCGCGCCCTTGGGATAGACGAAAACCGGCAGGTAGCGGCTCAGGCCCATCGCATCCATCGATTCGAAGAAGAAAGCGCGATGGCCGCCGAGCAGGTATTGCACGTTGTGCTTGGAGGTGACGACCAGGATGTCGATCCCGGCTTCGTCCATAAGCCGATCAAGCCGCGCCGTATCGAAGGGAGCTAGGCTTTGTTTGCTTGCAATATCGAGCATGTTCGATCTCCTGGCCGAGGCCCCTGGTGAAAGGCGAACCTAGCAAATCGGGCCAGGGTGATGAACCCGGGCGGCCGGCTCCGCTACCGCAACTAACGGTCGCATTATTAACGCAGAATATACGCCATAGCGGCAGAATTTTACCATGCGGCGCACAACGGCCAAGCAATTCATTCTCCGCAATGGCTTTCCCGTAGCGAGAGAGTGAATTAAAAGAGAATAATAACGCAAAGCGGCGCAGAAAAAGCGCGATTGCACCGAGGAGGACCCTTGGAGAGTCAGCCGGCTGAAGCGGCCCGCACGCGGCGCCGCCGATTGGTTATTGCCGCTATTGGCGCGGTATTGGTCCTTGGCGGCCTGGTCTATTGGAGCCAGGCACCCGGCACGGCCGGCACGGGGGCCCAAAGCAAAGCGCGCGCCAGTGTCCCCGTCAGCGTCGCCACCGCCGCCCGCCAGGACGTGCCGATTTACCTGACCGGGCTCGGCACCGTGCAAGCGCTGTTTACGGTCGCCATTCATACTCAGGTCGACGGCAAGCTGCAGGACGTCTTTTTCAAGGAGGGCGAGCGCGTCAACAAAGGCGACGTGCTGGCCAAGATCGATCCGCGCCTGTACCAGGCGGCGCTCGACCAAGCCAAGGCGCGCAAGGCGATCGACGAAGCGGCGCTCGTTGCCGCCGAGAAGGACCTCGTCCGCTTCAGCACGCTGGTGGCAAGAAACGCCGAGACCCAACAGAACCTCGATCTGCAGCAGTCCAAGGTCGATCAGGCGAAAGCCTCGATCGACGCCGATGTTGCCGCCATCGAGACGGCGCAGACCAACCTCGATTACACCAACATCGTGGCGCCGCACGGCGGCCGCATGGGCGTGCGTCTGGTCGATCCCGGCAACATCGTCCATGCCAGCGACCAGGGCGCCATCGCGATGCTGACGCAGACGCAGCCGACTGCCGTTCTGTTCACGCTGCCGGCGCAAACGCTCGATGACGTACGCGCGGCCTTGGCGCGGGGCACCGTGGAAGTCGCCGCCTACGATCGCGACAATGTCCGTCTGTTGAGCAGCGGCACGCTGGCGACCATCGACAACATGATCGATCAGACGACGGCAACGTACCGGCTCAAGGCCATGTTCGACAATGGCGACGAGGCGCTGTGGCCGGGCGAATTCGTCAACGCACGTTTGTTGCTCGAAGTGCGCAAGGATGCCGTCGTCGTTCCGCCGGTTGCAGTGCAACGCGGTCCGCGCGGGCTGTTCGCCTGGGTGCTGAAGGCCGACAACACGGTCGAGCCGCGGCCCATTACCACCGGCAGCACCACCGGCGACCGCACCATCGTCACCTCCGGGCTTGCCGCCGGCGAGCGGGTCGTCACCGATGGACAATACAAGCTGCAGACCGGCGCGGCGGTAACGATCATGCCGCCACGCGCCGCGGCGCAAGGCGGTCAGTCGTGAGCGTCTCCGAACCGTTCATCCGTCGACCGGTCGCGACCACGCTGTTGATGGCGGCGCTCGCCTTTGTCGGCATTGTCTCGTTTCCGTTCCTGCCGGTCGCGCCGCTGCCGCAGGTCGATTTTCCCACGATTCAAATCACCACGACGTGGACCGGCGCCAGCGCCGAAACCATGGCGACGTCGGTCGCCGCGCCGCTCGAGCAGCAGTTCGGCCAGATCGCCGGCGTCGCGCAGATGACGTCGCAGAGTTCGCTCGGCGCCTCCACGATCGTCATCCAGTTCGACCTCGACCGTAACATCGATTCGGCGGCGCAGGATGTGCAGGCGGCGATCACGGTGGCGACCAAGACGCTGCCGCAGTCGCTGACCACGCCGCCGGCGTACAAGAAGGTCAATCCGGCTGACGTGCCGGTGCTCTTGCTTTCAGTGCATTCCGACACGATACCGCTGATCAACGTCGATGATTACGCCAATATCTTTCTGGCGCAGCAGATTTCGCAGGTCGCCGGCGTCGCCCAGGTGCTGGTTTTCGGCGACCGCACCCCGTCGATCCGCGTTCAGGTCGACCCCGCCAAGCTCGCGGCCACGGGAATTACGCTGGAGGATATCCGCGGCACGCTCGTCACCTCGACGACCAATGCCGCCAAGGGCGTGATCAACGGCGACCGGATCAGCTTCACCATCGCCGCCAACGATCAGATCACCGACGCCGCCAAGTTCAACGACGTGGTCCTGGCCTATCGCAACGGCGCTCCGATCCGGGTGCGCGACGTCGGTCAGGCGGTCGCCGAACCGGTCGATCGGACCGTCGCCGGCTATCAGAACAACAAGGACGGCGTCATCCTCGCCATCTTCAAGCAGCCTGGCGCCAACGTCATCGACACGGTCGACAAGATCAAGGCCGAGCTGCCGCAATTGACCGCCCGCATCCCGCCGTCGGTCAAAGCCGACATCATCCTCGACCGCACCAAGACGATCCGGGCCTCGGTGCAGGACGTCGAGTTCACCATGGTGCTGACCATCTGCCTCGTGGTGATGGTGATCCTGCTGTTCCTGCGCAATTTCTGGGCCACGCTCATCCCCAGCGTGACGGTGCCGCTGGCGCTGGCCGGCTCGTTTGGCGCGATGTACCTGATGAATTTCAGCCTCGACAACCTGTCGCTGATGGCGCTGACGATTTCGGTCGGCTTCGTCGTCGATGACGCGATCGTCGTGGTGGAAAACATCTATCGTCACGTCGAGCACGGCGAAGCGCCGTTCACGGCGGCGCTCAAGGGCTCGCGCGAGATCGGCTTCACGGTGGTCTCGATCTCGTGCTCGCTGATCGCCGTGTTCATCCCGCTCCTGCTCATGAGCGGTATCATCGGCCGGCTATTCCGCGAATTTGCGCTGACTGTCACCGCCTCCATCGCGGTTTCGGCGCTGGTCTCGCTGACATTGGCGCCGATGATGTCGTCGCGTTTCATGCACCGCGAGCCGGATACCCATGGCCGCATCTATCGGATCATCGAAAGCGGCTTCAACGGCATGATCGCGTTTTATCGGCGCACGCTCGATGTCGTCCTGCGCCACCAGGCCACCACGCTTGGCGTGTTCTTCGCCACCATGGCGCTGACGCTGGTCATGGCGATCGAGATTCCAAAAGGTTTCTTTCCGATTCAGGACACCGGTCTTATTCAGGGCTTCGCCGAGGCGGCGCAGGACACCTCGCCTGAGCAGATGATGCGCCTGATGCGCGATCTCGGCGACGTCATCCTGCGCGATCCCGACGTCGAAAGCTTTGGCTCGCAGACCGGGTCGACCGGCAGCGCCCAATCGGCCAATACCGGGCGCTTCTTCATCACCCTCAAGCCGCGCGACGAACGCACGCTCAATGCCTCGCAGATCATCGATCGGCTCCGCCCGCAGCTCGCCAAGGTCGAGGGCGCCAATCTGTTCCTGCAGCCGGCGCAGGACATCAACGTCGGCGCCCGCATCGCCCGCGGCAGCTTCCAGTACACATTGCAGGACACCAACATCGACGAGCTGAACGAATGGTCGCAAAAACTGTTGGACAAGCTGAAGGCGGTGCCGCAGCTCGCCGACGTCACCAGCGACCTGTTGGCCAACGCGCCGCGGCTTCAGATCACCATCAACCGCGACCAGGCGTCCCGCTTCGGCATCTCACCGCAGGCGATCGACGACACGCTCAATGATGCCTTCGGCCAACGTCAGATTACGCAGTATTTCACCCAGCTCAAGACCTACTTCCTGGTGCTGGAAATCCTGCCTGAGCTGCAGAAGGATCTCTCCACGCTCGATCGACTCTACATCAAGTCGCCGCTGACCGGCGGCGCCGTGCCGCTCTCGACGCTGGTCCGCGTCGACTCAAACGGCGTCGGACCGCTTCTGATCTCCCATCAGGGACAATTTCCCGCTGTCACGATCACCTTCAATCTGATGCCCGGGGTCGCGCTGGGCCAGGCCGTCGAAGCCGTCAACAATGCGTCGCGGGCGATCGGCATGCCCGACTCAGTCATCCCGACATTCCAGGGCAACGCGCAGGCGTTCCAGACCTCGCTCAAGAGCGAGCCGGCGCTGATCGCGGCGGCGCTGATCGTCGTCTACATCATCCTCGGTGTGCTCTACGAGAGCTTCATCCACCCGCTGACAATCCTGTCGACGCTGCCGTCGGCCGGCATCGGCGCGCTGTTGGCGCTGCGCCTCGGTCACATGGACCTCTCCGTGATCGGCATCATCGGCATCATCCTCTTGATCGGCATCGTCAAGAAAAACGGCATCATGCTGGTCGATTTCGCCATCGCCGCGGAGCGCGACCGGCACCTGCCGCCGCTCGCGGCGATCCGCGAAGCGTGTCTGCTTCGCTTCCGGCCGATCATGATGACCACGGCGGCGGCGATGCTCGCCGGCATTCCGCTGGCGCTCGGCACCGGCGCCGGCTCGGAAATGCGGCAACCGCTCGGTTACGCCATGGTCGGCGGGCTCGCCCTGAGCCAGGTGCTGACGCTCTACACCACGCCGGTCGTCTACCTTTATCTCGACCGGCTGCAGCGCTGGCTGTTCGGCGAGAAGCTCGGCCCGATGCTGGAAGAAGCCGAACCCGTGCACGCCGTCGCCGCGGAATGATCTGGCTCAATTCACGTCGAGCCAGGCGACGCAACATGTCGTTTATGGCATGCGCATCGCTCCGAAGCCTTCGATCCGCCGCCATGCTGCATCTCCCTTGCGCGTGGCTTTTGGCGGTCGTGGTTGTGGCTGCACCAGCAGTGGCCGATGATTTGGCAGCAGGTCGCAAAGAGCTGCAGAAGGCGATCATAGCGTCGTTCCCGCGACCAAGTCTCGATACATACCCGGTCGAATTCAGCGTCGGCGGCATCCATTACCGCGTCCCGAGAAACTATTTGACGACGATGGAAGATTGGAACGGCGGTCCGCAAGCGGTGGTGACTTTGCGGGTCAATCTTCCTGATTTGAAACCGTATTCAAAAGAGACCTTCAACTGCTTTACTGCCAAGCCACTTGATCGACCTCCGGGCTGCGAGCCATTCTCTTTCAGGATAAACGGCCCAGACGGCCCATCGCCACCAGAGGTGTTTGAGAGAGTCAGACATCTATTTCATAGTCAAGCTCCCATCGAAGGACCGTATGGATTTGAAAAGTACGAAGTCGGTCCTGATAATGCCCGTATAGAATACTACTATGGAAAGGCCGATAATGGCCAAATACCGTTTTATGTTTGCAAGATCTTCGACAACCACGGCCGTCGAGATGGTTTGTGTTCTCCGATCAGCGACCGCGTAGCAACCTCGGGCTCGCTTAGGTTTTTCTTTAATTTGAGCCATCTGAAAGACATCACCAAGATCGACGCGGACCTCCGTAAGCTTGTTCTAGGGTTTACAGTCAAGGCGGGGGTTGAAAATTGAGTAGGTATCCACCGGACTTAAAGTTGTTTCACTTTGGATAGACCGCAAGAGCGACTGGCATATCGGGCTTGCCGTACAGCCAACCCAGTAATTGCCCCCGATCACCTTCAACCTGCAGCTCCCATCGACCGTAGCTCTTGCGCTGATAGCCATTCAGCGAAATTCCCTGACATGCGACCGGGCCACCGTCGAGATTGAGTGCGATCGTCAGCTTTAGGGGGGAATCGATCAGAAAGCGCGCCAGGCGGTCCAGCGAAAAGAACGCATCGGTGGTCGTTCCGATGATGATGCGGCCAGCTTGGTCTTGCGCGACGAAGCTCCGGTTCGCCAGCCAACGGCTGGCGCGAGTCACGCGGTTTGAGCCGTCCGAGACGAGAAGCGGGAACGACACCATCGCGTTGTCGGCACCGCGGAATGCTGTTTGCCAGTCCTGTTGGGCGAGATCGCGAATCCCAGTGAATGAGGCGGAGGTGACGAAGGCTCCTGCTCTGGCCCTGTAGTCTTTTGGCCCGAGAAGAACGCCGTCGCTCAAAAAGGGCGTGGCTGGTTGACCGGTAGGCCCGTAGTAACTGGCATTGACGACCAACGCCGCGCCGAGTTGCGTCATCCATTGATCGAGGTCGTTGTAACCGCCATGCGACGATCGCACGACAAAGCGAAATCTTTCGGGATCGATGCGAGCGAGCAGGATGTGGTCGACCGCCTCCCCGTTGATCAGCGCCGGCAGGTCGGCGACTTCGAAGCCCGGGCCGATGGTTTGCCACTCAAATTGTCCCGGGACCGCGGCAGGCGCGCCAGCGAGCGCAAGGCGCATAGCAGGCGAGATGAGCGAACTGTTGGTCCCAACGGGCAGCCAATAAGTCGCTCCCCGCTTAACCAGCGCGTGAAGTGCATACGTCCCGCCATAAGCCCAAAGCGCGCCCAAGGCGATGATCATAAGGCTACATGCCGCAAGCGCTGCCCGGCGGAGTCGGATCGGCGTCATCATTCTGATAAACCACGACAATCAGCTGATATCACCTTAAAGTCCTTTCGATCAGTTCTTTCCAGTGATCACAATGCGGTCATTGTTGCTGCTTAATAGTTCAACATACTCCTCTATGCATACAGCCCCAAGTTGGCAAAATTGAGCCGAACGCCCTTGCATCTGAGATAAGCAGTGATAACTAAACTGGCCCATTTTAAGCGGCTCGCCAAATTTGCGTTGGTGCTGATCGGCGTAGTTGGTCTCGTCAAGGGTTGCGTTTACGTTGGACGCCATTCCTACACGGAAAATATTGACCACTTCGCGCTTTGGTCCAACGAATCCAAAGAAAGATACTTTTCAGAGACCTTCCCTACGCGCGACGAGATAGAGCGCTATTTGTCGGATGCCACGATCTTGCTATCTGATCCGCCTGGCATCAATACGGTGTATTACTTTGGTCATGATGGACGTTATTACTACTGGAACGGAAACGATAATAGGATCGCACGCGGCTATTGGTTTCTATACCCGATGATCGATAGACGAATTTATGACGGGAGATCGAGATTTGATCTGGCGTATCTATTTTGCCGAGAACACTATGATGATTCGTTCAACGACGACAATTGCATTCTCCTCGGCTCGACTGATCAAATAATGAAGTATCATGGGTATCGTGAATATGCGAAGGGTGATGTTTTCAACCTGTCTAAACTGGAGAGTCCGCCCTTCAACCTTGGGCCAAGGAGAATAAGCATCGAGCAGTTGCGCGCAGCGGTGAATAAGTTGCCTCACTAGCCGACCACCTGCGGCGCTATGCCCACAACTCCGCGCTGGCGAGCCGAGCGCCTTCGACGAGCGCTGCGAGCTTGGCCCACATGATACTTGGGTGGACGCGGCGGTGAAACGGCCCTTGGGCGAAACCGCAATCGGTGCCGGCTATGACGTTTTCGCGCCCGACCAAGCGGGCCAGCCGCACGACGCGTTCGGCGACCAGTTCCGGATGCTCGACGACGTTGGTGGCGTGGCTGATCACGCCGGGGATGAGCACCTTGCCCGCCGGCAGCTTGGCGCTTTCCCAGACCCGCCATTCGTGCTCGTGGCGCGGATTGGCGCCTTCGATCACCAGCGCGCCGACATTGAGCCGCAGAATAATATCGACGATGTCCTTGAGCGCCACGTCGCTGGTGTGCGGGCCGGGCCAGCTGCCCCAGCAGACGTGATAGCGGATGCGCTCAGCCGGCAGCCCGGCGATCGCCGCATTGGTCACCTCGATCTGCAGCGCAAGCCAGTCGCGGTAATCGGCAAAGCGCGCCGGCGGCACCATGCGGTCGTAGGTGACGGCGGCGCGCGCATCGTCGAGCTGCAGCAAAAAGCCGGCGTCGATGATGGTGCGGTATTCGGTGCGCATCGCCGCGCCGATGGCGCGGATCAGCTCCTCGTCGCTTTTGTAATACTCGTTCTTGCGGTCCGGAATGACGCTCGCCGGAGCGGCGACCGGCAGGAACGCTTCTTCGACGTTCACCGTCGCGAGCGCCGCTTTGAAATTGTCGATGTCGCGCTTTAACTCCGCCTGCCCGGTGTAGCTGATCGGATCGGTGCAGACCGCTTCGACCGTGGTCGCCACGCCTTCGCGGGCGTCGAGCTCGGCGTAGAACTCGGCGAACCTTTCGCGGTCCACGCCGCGCGTAAATGGATTTTTGGCCCCGGACGTGATCGGCCGCCGCTCGAAGCCGCTCAGCCGCTCGAGCACGTATTGCGACCACGAAATCGACTTGCCGAATTCGCCATCGGAGACGACGTCGACGCCGACCGCGGCCTGCTGGCGCACGACTTCGGCGACCGATTGCGCCAGGCACGCGGCATAAGCGCCCTGGTCGTACGGCTTGCCGGCCTGCTTGGCGCGCAAAAATTCCTGCAGCGCCGGCGGGCGGATCAGGCTGCCGACATGGGTAGTGAGAATCCGATCGCTGCTACGTTTCATTTCACGCTCGTTACCGCCGCCATGCAAAATTTGACCCTAATACGGGACTGTCGCGGACTGCAATCGCGCCGGCTACGGCAGTGCCGGCGGCGGGCAATATCCCATCTCGCATTGGCCGAGCCGGCGCGCTAGCCTCATACCGACATGCAGCAGCGCTTCATTTTCAAGGGAGGATTTCATGTCGCCGTTCACGCGCCGCCAACTGGGCCTGTTATCGTTCTCGGCGTTCGCTCTCTGCGGCGGGCTCGCCCGCGCCGCCACGCTCGATGAGGCGGCCGTAACGTTCAAGCTGCCCGATCAGATCAAGTGGTCGCCGCCGAGCCCAGCTGGCGCGCAGAACGCGGTCCTGGTCGGCGATCCGTCCAAGGAAGGGCTTTACGTTCAGATGGTCAAATGGCTGGCGGGTCGGCATTTCAGCCACCCGCATTTTCATCCGCACGACCGATTCATCACCGTGCTCAAGGGCACCTGGTGGGTCGGCACCGGCACCAAGTTCGATCCCGATGCTACCGTGCCGATGGCCGCGGGCACCTTCGTGACCCATTACGGTCAACACGTGCATTTCGACGGCGCCAAGGACGAGGACGCCGTGCTGCTCATCGTCGGCGAAGGTCCGGGAACCTCGACGCCGGCCGAAGTGAAATAGCGCGGAGGCTTTGCCGTCAGGCGGCGGATTTTGCCGGCGCATTGGCGCCCAGCGCCGTCATCGAGCTTTCGCCGGTGATGCGCTTGACGCGTTCGAGAACGAGCTCGATCGCGCCGATTTCGATGCGATTGCGGCCATTGTCCTTGGCGCGATAAAGCGCATGGTCGGCCTGCGCCAATAACGCGGAGAGATCGAGTCCGGCGTCATGACTGACGACGATGCCGATGCTGACCGTGGCGACGACCGGCCGGCCATCGACCTCGCTGCTCGCGGCCGCAAAGCTGGCGCGGATCTCTTCGGCAATCGCCAACGCGCGCTCGCGCGTCACGTCGAACAGCAGGGCTGCAAATTCCTCGCCGCCGAGCCGGCCGAACACGTCCATGCGCCGCATGGAATGGCTGGAAATCTGGGCGAACAGCTGCAGCACCCGGTCGCCGGTGGCATGGCCGAAGCGGTCATTGATGGATTTGAAATTGTCGAGGTCGAGCAGCATCGCCGCAAGCGGCCGCGGATTGGCCCCCTGACGCCTGAGCTGGGCTTCGGCATCCTGCAGGAAGGCCCGACGGTTGGGGACACCGGTCAGCGGATCGATCAGCGCCGCGGTCTTGTGCCGGTGTTCGGTGCGCTCCTTGGCCATGGCGAGCAGGATGAAGGCGACGGCGATGGTAAACAGCAGCGCCTCGAAGCTGAGCACCGTGAGCCAAACGCTCTCGAACACGTCGTTGCTGGTCGGCGACCACGGCAGCATGGCGCC
>JASHWN010000065.1 GCA_030044035.1 Xanthobacteraceae bacterium | reverse complement strand
TCCAGAAGATCGTCGAGCGAGCGGCAATTGACGATGCCGTAGCGTTCGCACATCGCCAGATAGGCTGCGTAATCGCCGCCGATGGCGCCGGTGTGCGAGCGCGCCGCCGAGCGCGAGCGCGCCGTCGCCCCGGTCTTGATCGCCAGCACCGGCTTGCCGGCTTTGAGCGCCCGTCCGGCCGCGTGCATAAAGGCCTGCGGCCGGCGGATGCCTTCGATGAACAGCACGATCTGTCTGGTGTGCGAATCGTCGACCAGAAAGTCCAAATAATCGGCGAGATCGAGGTCGGCCTCGTTGCCGGACGACACCGCGTAGGAGAAGCGCAAGCCGCGCTCGGCGCCGCTTTTGAGCCAGAACTGCAAGGTGCCGCCGGACTGAAACACGCCGCCGATCGAACCCGGCGCCACCTTGCACAATTCGGTATTGGGATAGGCGAACAGTCTTTCGCGATACGAGTAGGAGCCCATGCAGTTCGGGCCGCCGACGCGCAGGCGGCTCGTGGCGACAAAATTCTTCAGCCAGGCGCCGCGCTGCCGCGACGCTTCGCTCTCGCCGTCGCCGACCGAAGCGGCGTAAACGGTGGCGGATTTCACGCCGACCGCTTCGGCGTCGCTCAGCACTTCGGCAACATGCGGCGCCGGCACGATCACCATGGCATGATCGACCGGCGCGGTCATATCGCGCAGCGACGGCAGGCAAGGCTCGCCGAACACCTCACGCTGCCGCGGATTGATCAGAACGACGCGGCCGCCATAGCCGAATTGCCGCAGATTTCCGAAAATCTGGCTCGCCCAGCGGGCGCGCTCGGAGGCGCCGACGATCGCCACTGACGAGGCGCGCAACATGCTGGCCGGCGATCTGATACTGACGTCGCTTTGCGCCACTCGCTCTCCCCCAAAAACGCGGCCGGCCGTTTCTGAACCACCGAGCAAATCATGGCCGGGGCAGGCGAACGCGCGTGCCGACTTGGTATAATATTTCGCCGCGCAGAGCCATGGCGGCGCGGCGGTCCGGCTCTGCGCTATCGGAGGGCCGATGCGGTCACTGCGCGCGATTGTGCTCCTTGCCGCCGTGTTGATCTTCGCGCCCGCCAACACAGCCCGCGCGGCCGATTTCTACAAGGACAAGACGCTGACCCTGATCGTCGGTTTTGCGCCGGGCGGCGGCGTCGACACCACGGCGCGCGTCGTCGCCCGGCATCTCGTGCGCTTCATTCCGGGCGGCCCGAGCATCGTGGTGCAGAACATGGAAGGCGCCGCCGGACTGGTGGCGATGAACTACATCGCCAAGCGCGTTGCCGCCGATGGGCTCACCATCGCGATGCCGGGCCGCTCCTGGTACGTCGAAGGCGCGCTGCATGGGCCGGGCGTCGGCTTCGACGTCGACCGGGTCACTTACATCGGCAGCCCGGGCGGAGTGAATTCGGGCCTCTACGTGCGCACCGCGACCGGCATCGACAGCCTCGCGGCGCTGAAAGCGTCGCCGCGTGCGCTGACTTTCGGCACGTTGGGATCGACGACGCCGACCGCCATGGTGCCGGCACTGCTCGCCCACGCCGGCTATCCGATCAAGCTCGTGTCCGGCTATGTCTCGACCGCGCGCGTGCTCGTTGCGCTCGAGCAGGGCGAGATCGACGGCTTCTGGACCGTCGAGGATTCGTTCGCGCGGCGTCAGGATTTGCTCGCCAAGCATATGGTGCGGCCGATCCTGCAAACGCGGCCGCGTCTTGCCGGCGTGCCGCTGCTCGGCGACGCGATTGCCAAAGATCGCCGGCCGCTTCTGCTCTTGCTCGAAGCGCCGGACAATTTTGGCCTGCCGCTGGTCGGGCCGGCAGGCATTGCGCCGGAGCGCGTCGCCATTCTGCGCCGGGGCTTCGCCGCCACGGCAGCCGATCCGGAATTTCAGGCCGAAGCCGCTAAAGCCGGCGAACCGGTCGGCGCGCCGATCGGCGGCGACGAACTGCAGGCCATGGTGGCGGATTTGGCGAAGGCGGCGACGCCGGATATCGTCGCCGCCTATCGGCAGCTTGGCGCGGCCAAGTAGTCAGTCAGAATCGATCCCGCGAGTGTGGAGAGAACAGCGCATGCGTCTCGACCAAGTGGAAGGCCAACCCGACGCCCGCGTCGCCTGGGGCAGCGACATCGCCGCGCAGATGCTGCGGCGCTTCGGCATCCGCTACATCAGCCTCAATCCCGGCGCGAGCTATCGCGGCTTCCACGACAGCCTCGTCAATCACCTCGGCAACCAAGATCCCGGCATCATTCTCTGCCTGCACGAGGACCATTCGGTGGCGATCGCGCACGGCTACGCCAAGGCGACCGGCGAGCCGATGGCCTGCGTGCTGCACTCCAATGTCGGGCTGCTGCACGGCATGATGAGCCTGTTCAACGCCTGGTGCGACCGCGCGCCGATGTTCGTTCTCGGCGCCACCGGGCCGGTCGCGGCCGAGAAGCGCCGGCCGTGGATCGACTGGATTCATACCTCGCGCGACCAGGGCGCCTACATCCGCTCCATCATCAAATGGGACGATCAGCCGACCTCGCCCGAGGCGCTCGTCGAAGCGATGACGCGGGCCAACCTGCTGACGCGCGCGGCGCCGACCGCGCCGGTCTATATCTGTCTCGATGCCGGCTTTCAGGAGCAAAGGCTGGAGAAGGAGCCGGAGTGGCCGGACGTGAAGCGCTTTCTGCCGGCAGAGCCGCCGCGACCGTCGCAGCAATCGGTCGAGCAAGCGGCCGAGTTGCTGCAAGGCGCGGAGCGCCCGGTGATCATGTTCGGCCGCGGCTCGCGCCGCTCCGAATACTGGACGCCGCGCATCAAATTGGCGGAGCGGCTCGGCGCTTGCGTCGTCACCGACCTCAAGCAGGGCGCGACGTTCCCGACCGATCATCCGGCACATTACTGTCCGCCGTTCAATGCGCTCGGCAAGGATGCGCGGCAATTGCTGTGCGAGGCCGACGTGATCCTGGCGCTCGACTGGGTCGATCTCGGCGGCGCGCTGCGCCAGGCGAAAAGCGTCGGCACCGTCGGCGCGACCATCATTGCCTGCTCGCTCGACCAGAACCTGCACACCGGCGCCAACATGGAATATCAGGCGCTGCCAACCGTCGATGTGGCGATGGCGTCGATCGCCGACGTGGTGGTGGCGGAATTCAACGATGCGCTCGGCGGAGGCCGCAAGGCGCCGTGGAAGGTGAAGGTGCCGGCCAAGACCAAAGCCGGCAACGGCGCCGCCATCAGCATGGAGCAGGTGGCGCTGGCGCTGCGCGATCAGTTCAACGATCCGGAGAACGTCACGTTCTGCACGCTCGGCCGCGGCTGGCCGTTCGATCTGTGGCCGCTGCACAACGGCATGGCGTATCTCGGCAAGGACGGCGGCGGTGGGTTGGGCTCGGGTCCCGGCCTGTCGGTCGGCGCGGCGCTGGCGCTGGCGGAACAGGGCCGCTACGCCATCTCGATGCTCGGCGACGGCGATTTTTGCATGGGCGCCACCGCGATCTGGAGCGCCGCGCATCACCGCATTCCGCTTCTGGTCCTGGTCAACAACAACCGCTCGTACTTCAACGATGAACTGCACCAGGAGAACGTGGCGCGCACCCGCGGCCGCGAGGTCAAGAACCGTTGGATCGGCTTGCGCATGGAGGATCCGTCGCCGGACATCGCCAAGCTCGCCGAAGCGCAGGGCGCGGTCGGCATCGGCCCAGTGGTCAAAGCCGCCGACGTGAAGCCGGCGATCGAAAAGGGCGTCGACGTGCTCAAGAAAGGCGGCGTCTGCGTCATCGACCTGCACGTCGATCCGCCGGCCGAGCGGCAGGCCGCGCACGCGCTCGGCCACCGCGCCACGGGAGAATGAACAAACCGCTCATTGCCGCGAAAGCGGCAATCCAGAACCGGCCCTCGCGATTGTGCTGGGTTCCCGCTTTCGCGGGAACGAGCGGAATGAGAATATCGCACGATGTCCTGGCTTATTTTCGCCTTCTCCGGCCCGGTGCTGTGGGCCATCTCGGTGCATTTCGACAAATATCTGGTCGACCGCTTCTTCAAGAGCAGCAATGTCGCCGTGCTGTTGGTGTTCACGGCGTGGGTCGGCCTCCTGCTGTTGCCGTTCATCTGGTTTTTCGTGCCGGACGTGACCGCGCCCGGCGCCGCCAGCATCGCGGTGATCATGGTGTCGGGCATTCTCTACATGGGCGCCATGCTGTTTTATCTGCGGGCGCTGCAGGCGGAGGAAGCCTCGGTCGTGGCGCCGTTCTTTCAGACCTCGCCGCTGTTCGGCTATGGGCTCGCCTACCTCGTTCTCGGCGAAACATTGTCCGGCCGGCAAATGGCCGGCGGCGCGCTGATCGTCGCCGGCGCGGCCTTTGTTTCGCTCAAGCTCGGCGCTTCCGGGAGCGAACACGCGCCGGCAGGCGGCCGCTTCAAGGCGCGGCTGGCCTTGCTGATGCTGGCTTGCGGCTTTGCGCTCGCGGTCAGCGCGCTGATCTTCAAGATCTTTGCCATCCGCGCCGAATTCTGGACCACGACGTTTTGGCTGTTCGTCGGCGAAGCCGTCTTCGGCGCCGGGCTGTTGAGCGTGCCCGCCTACCGCGCGCAGTTCCTCAGGCTCTTGCGCACCAATACGGCGGCGCTCTTGTCGATCAACGCCTCGAACGAGCTGATCAATCTCGGCGGCGGGCTGGGCGCCCGCTACGCGCTGCTGTTTGCGCCGCTGAGCCTCGTGCAGGCAATCGGCTCAACCACGACGCTGTTCGTGTTCCTGTTCGGCGTGCTGCTCAGCATCGCTTTCCCGCGCCTCGGCCGCGAAGATTTATCCGGCCGCGAACTGGCGCAAAAGGGCTTCGCCGCCGTGCTGGTCGCGACCGGCGTAGCGCTGATCACGCGTTGAGGACGCTACTCCTCGCACGAAATACCGAA
>JASHWN010000005.1 GCA_030044035.1 Xanthobacteraceae bacterium | reverse complement strand
CAATTACGGGCACATCGTCGCCACCGTGGAAATCTTCACCGGCATGTCTTTCCTGGCGGTGATGACCGGCCTGATCTTCGCGCGGTTCTCGCGGCCAAAGGCGCGTTTCGTTTTCGCCCGCCATCCGGTTGTGGCCAGCTATCAGGGCGGGCCGACGCTGATGATCCGCATCGCCAACGCGCGGCACGACACCATTTCGCAGGCGACCGCGCGGCTGTGGCTGTTTCGGCTCGAGAACACCAAGGAACGCGAGCAATTCCGCCGCTATTACGAATTGAAGCTCGAGCGCAGCGAACATCCGATGTTTTCGCTGAGCTGGACGCTGTTTCACATTATCGACGAAACAAGTGCGTTCTATGGCATGACCGCCGACGATTTCGTCGCCGCCGAAGGCTCGCTGATCCTCAATGTGACCGGCGTCGACGACAATTCCGCGCAGCGGCTCTATGCCCGCCAGATTTATTCGCGCCACGACATTCGCTGGCAGTATCGCTACCGCGACATCACCAGCTTCTCCGTCAAAGGCCGCCTGGTGCTCGACTACACCAAATTCCACGATGTGGTGGCCGAGGAAACGTAGGCGGCGCCAGGAATGATCAAGTCAGATCGCGCCGCGCCACCGCTCACGCCACGCTGATGACGATCTTGCCGAAATGCTGGTTGGCGCGCATCACCGCAAGCGCCTCGGCGACATCGGCGAGCTTGTAGGTCTTGTAGATCGGCAAGGTCAGCTTGCCGCTCTCGACCGCCGGCCACAAATCGTCGCGCATCGCCCGCACGATCTCGCGCACCTCCTCGGGCGTGCGGGTGCGGAACGTGACGCCGATATAGTCGATGCGCTTGAGCGCGTGCTTGTCGAAATCGAACTCGCCCTTCATGCCGCCGAGCCGGCCGACATTGACGATGCGGCCGAGGATTTTCGCCGCTTCGAGGTTGCCGTTGGCGACCGGCGCCGAGACCATGTCGACGATCAGGTCGACGCCCTTGCCGTCGGTCGCTTTTTTCACCGCCTCGGGCCAGTCCGGCTTGCCGGTATCGATCGCTATGTCGCAGCCGTATTCGGAAAGCCGCGCCCGGCGCTGCGCATTGGTCGATGAGCCCAGCACCCGCGAGGCGCCCAAAACCTTGCCGATCTGCATGCCCATCAGGCCGACGCCGGAGCTGGCGCCCTGGATCAGCAGCGTCTCGCCGCGCTTCAGACGCCCGGCGGTGGCCACGGCGTTGTGCATGGTCTGCAACGCCACCGGAAAGCAGGCGGCCTGCTCGTAGCTCATGTTGTTGCCGGGAATGCGGTTGGCGCGGCCCGCGTCGGTGACGGCGTATTCGGCAAAGCCGCCCGGCGCCGAGGCCATGACGCGGTCGCCGGGTTTGAAGTCTTTCACCGCGCCGCCGATGGCCTCGACCTCGCCGGCGCATTCGAGCCCAATGCGGGCGCCGACGCCGCCGACCCGGCCGTGCTGAATGCCGGACGCCACCAACAGATCGGCGCGATTGAGGCTCGAGGCGCGCACCCGGATCAAAACTTCGTTCGGTGCCGGCGTAGGCTTCGGTATGTCCCGAACTTCGATGCCGTTGTCGCCCAGAACTGCGGCCTTCATAGTATGTCTCCTTCACTGCGGATGAAAATTCGCGGCCGCCAAAAGTTTGGCGCTGCGTTCGCCGATTCATGGCCAAGCTCCGCTGTGGCCCTGCCGCGCGCCGGCCGCGTTGCGGACCAGATCGATGCAGATATAGTCGAAAGAGGCAAGACCGCTGCGAGCAACGCATGACCTTCGGCCCCCTCACCACGACCAGCGTCGGCAGCTTTCCGCGGCCGACTTGGCTGGCGCACACCAAGCGCAATCAGCTCACGTTCCGGCTCGAAGGCGACGCGCGCCGGGAGGCCATGGAGGATGCCATGGCGCTCGTCATCCGCGAGCAGGAAGCGCTCGGGCTCGACATTCTGACCGACGGCGAGATGCGGCGGGAAACTTTCATCTTCCACATCGCCGGCAGTTGGGACGGCGTCGATATTGAAAATCCCGTCATTAAAGAAATCTATCGCAACCGCGTCATGAATCGTCTGGTGCCGCGCATCACCGGCAAGATCGCCCGCCGCGGTCCGGCTGCGGTCGACGATCTGCGTGTTGCCAAGGCCCACACGGCGCGGCCGCTGAAGATGGCGGTGCCGGGGCCGATGACGGTGATCGACAGTGCCGCCAACGAATTCTACGACGACGAGGAGGAGCTCGCCTTCGACATCGCCGCAGCGCTCAACGGCGAGCTGCGCGATCTGCAGGACGCCGGCTGCGCGGTGCTGCAGATCGACGAGCCGGCGATGACGCGCTACCACGACAAGGTGCGCGCCTACGGCGCCGCCGCACTCGACCGCTGCCTCGACGGCATCAAGGTGCCGGCCATCGTGCACCTGTGCTACGGCTATCCGGGCGGCGGCGCGCTGCAGCATCAATACGAATACGAAGGCTTGCTGCCGCTGTTGATGCAAACGCGCATCGGCGGCTTCGCCGTCGAATTCGGCCGCAGCGCCTTCGATCCAAAAGTGCTGCAAATCTGCGGCGACCGCATCATCATATTCGGCTGCGTCGATCCGGGCGATTCGCCCGTGCCGGCGGTCGAAGCGGTCGAACGCCGCGTCGCCGAGGCGCTCGAATGGCTCGACCCGCAGCAAGTGTGGCTGGCGCCCGATTGCGGGCTTATGACCATCAGCCGCGCGCTAGCCAACGAAAAGCTGCGGGTCATGGTGGAAGCCGCACGGCGGCTGCGGGCACGGCTGTAGGGTGGGTTAGCCGCGAAGCGGCGTAACCCACCGCCTTCCGTCGCGTACGATTGGTGGGTTACGCGCCTTCGGCGCTAACCCACCCTACATTGCCCTTCGCTAATCTGCCTGACGCTGATAGTGTTACGCTTATGAACCAAGCCGTCCGCCCGCAGAAAATCGCCGCGTCGGCGTGCCCGCACGATTGCCCGTCGACCTGTGCGCTCGAGGTCGAAATCTTCGATGCGCACACGATCGGCCGCATCCGTGGCGCCGCGGACAACCGCTACACGGCCGGCG
>JASHWN010000528.1 GCA_030044035.1 Xanthobacteraceae bacterium | reverse complement strand
GCCGGACTGGCTGTCGGCCGGCATCGCGCCCATCTCGCCCCAGCCGTAGGCAAAAAAACCGAGCGGCCGCGACGCGGTGATCGAAGGATCCTTCTGCCGCAGCGAACCGGCCGCCGAGTTGCGCGGATTGGCGAACACTTGGCCGCCGGTTTCGGCCTGCCGCTTGTTGAGCGCGAGAAACGCGCGCTTGGTCATGTGGACCTCGCCGCGCACCTCGCACACCGCCGGCACGCCCTTGCCCTTGAGCCGGTGCGGAATGTCGGCCAGCGTTTTCACATTCGCCGTCACATCCTCGCCGACGCTGCCGTCGCCGCGCGTCGCGCCGCTGACCAGTGCGCCGCTCTCGTAGCGCAGCGACATCGACAGGCCGTCGATCTTCGGCTCGGCCGAAAACACGATCTCCTCGTCGTCCGGCAGCCGCAGGAAGCGGCGGATGCGGCCGACGAAATCGCGCACGTCGTCTGCGGCGAACGCGTTGTCGAGCGACAGCATCGGCACCGCGTGCCGCACCTTGGCGAACCGCGCCGAGGGCGCGGCGCCGACGTGCTGCGTCAAGCTTTCGGCGCTGCGCAGCTGCGGGAAACGTGCCTCGATGGCGGTGTAGCGCCCACGCAAGGCGTCGTACTCGGCGTCCGAAACCGTCGGCGCGTCGTCCTGATAATAGCGCCGGTCATGCTCGGCGATTTCGGCGGCCAGCCGCGCGTGCTCGGCCTTGGCCTGCTTTTCGCTCAGGTTTTCGACCGGCACGGTCGTGGTGTGTTTTGACGCCATAGTTTCGTCATCCACCTCAAGCTTGCGCTGCTAAATATCGGGCGACTCGACCAAGCGTAGTCGCTATTTCGTCTGCCCGATCAAGAACGCTCGGAATATCGGCCAATTGCGACGGTGCGCGGCCATGCGCAATGTCGCTTCTAATTCGGTACCAGCTCAGAATAACCGCGCGTATGGTTTGCCATCGGGGGGCAACCCCCAACGTTTCTGTTGCGACCGTTGCAGCAGCATCCCACCGCCTTTCAAAGGCGGCGCCTCGCATTGCCGTTCCGCGCGCATCGTCATTCAGCCTCGCACATGCCAACGATGTTAGCTGATTTTCGAGAGCCGCAAAGCTCAGCACAAAAAACGCTTGATCAAGATGGACCTTTTCTCGCTCGGCCTCGTTTAGCGCTTCCTCGTTGTTCAAGTCGCATGCAAAATTGATCCGGCCGCCGACGTCGCGCGAAAGGCGGGCATACGAACGCGCTAGAGATTCGAGATCGGCATTCAATGCAATTTCAACAGCAGCCAGTGTGGATCAAATGGCTCCCTATCAAATGGGGAACCGATCGGCATCCGAATCCATTGCGCGGGTCTGGTGAATGGCGCCGATTGATCGACCAGCATATAGGTCTCGCCAGCGCCGACCGAGGGCGCAATCCTCAAGTCGATTCGGCCGTTGGCGCCGATAATCCACAGCCCACGAGGATAGAGGACGGCCGCATTGGTACCGTCAGGACGCAAAATACGAAGAATATCGATCTGAGGCTGCTCGGCCTGAGCGACGCCAACCTTCTGTGGCAGCTCTTCAGCCGAAGTATGTTTGCCTTCGCGATTGCATTTGAACGACGTATCCGCAAGTGCTTGTTGAATTTGGTTGTAAAGTTCGTGGACACGATCACGCCAGTCACGGAGTCGCTCGAGCACTTGAGCGCGCGAAACCCCGGCCGGGTTGGCAAGATCCTCACTCGTGGTCGGATGAGTGATGCTCATCGGCGAACTCAGGCTCGTTTCGAGTTATTTCTCGCATCAATATAGGTCACATCAACCATAAGAGCCACAGAAGAACAGCCCGCCAGGCCGGCTTCAGCGCGGCGATCCGGAATGACGCTATCCCGCGGCGGCGCGGATCAGGCGTTCGGCGGCGGCGCGGGCTTCGGCAGTGATTTCGGCGCCGGCCAGCATGCGCGCGATCTCCTCGCGGCGCCGCTCGGCGGCGAGTTCGACGATGCGGGTGGCAACGCGCTTGCCGTTGCCGAGCGTATCCTTGGTGATGAGGTAGTGCCGGTCGGCGCGCGCCGCCACCTGCGGCGCGTGCGTCACCGCGATCACCTGCACGCCGGAGGCAAGGCGCGCGAGCCGCACGCCGATGGCGTCGGCCACCGCACCGCCGGCGCCGGTGTCGATCTCGTCGAAGATCAAGGTCGGCGCCGAGCCGCGATCGGCGAGCACGACTTTGAGCGCGAGCAGGAACCGCGCCAACTCGCCGCCCGAAGCGATCTTCATCAACGGTCCAGGCCGCGTGCCCGGATTGGTGCGGACCCAGAACTCGACGCGGTCGATGCCGTCGGGCCCCTCGTCTGCCGCGTCGATCTGGGTTGAGAATTCGGCGCGGTCGAGCCGCAGCGGCTTGAGCTCGGTATTGACGGCCTTGTCGAGCTTGAGCGCGGCGCTGCGCCGGCGCGTCGACAGCGCCTGCGCCGCCTCGCGGTAACGCGCCACCGCCGCTTGCGCCGCTTTTTCCAGTGCGGCCAGGCGTTCGGCCCCGGCGTCGATCAGCGCCAGATCGCCGGCGTAGCGCTCGGCCAAGGCGCTGAGCTGATCGACCGCGACATTATACTTGCGCCCCGCCGCGCGGAGCGCGAACAGCCGCTCCTCGATGCGCTCGAGCTCCTTCGGATCGTAGTGCGCCAGGCGCAAAGCCGCTTCGAGATGGCCGCGCGCTTCCTCCAGCGCCACCAGCGCCGCGTCGATCGCCTTGACCGAGGGTTCGATCAGAGCCGGCGCCTGCGCGGCGCGGCGCTCGAGCCGCCGCAGCGCGGTGGCAAGCGGCGTCACCGGCGATTGCGGCCCGCTGA
>JASHWN010000527.1 GCA_030044035.1 Xanthobacteraceae bacterium | reverse complement strand
GCCGTCGGCGACCAAGCCGACACCGTAATTGAAATTGAGCGTGTAGGTACTGGCGACCGCATTGCCGAAGCGGTCGGCGATCGAGAAGTGCGTGGTGTTGCGGCCCTCCGGCTGCACCGCGCCGCCGCTGCGAATGGCGGCGGCCGGCGTCGCGTGCTTCGGATCGATGCCAGCGCGCTCGGTCGCGGCGTAATCTTTCGAGATCAGCCGCGCCACCGGCGCCGTGACGGCTTCGGGATCGCCCAGAAACGCCGCGCGATCCGCATAGGCGCGCTTCATCGCCTCGACCATGAGAAACAGCGCCTGCGCCGTGTCATCATGTGCGAGGTCGTAGCCTTCGAGAATGTTGAGCATCTCGATCAGTTCGACGCCGCCGGACGACGGCGGCGGCATGGCGACGAGACCGTAACCGCGATAGCTGCCGGCAAGCGGCGCGCGCTCCACGGCGTGATAATTTTTCAGATCGTCGGCGGTCATCACGCCGCCGGCCTTTTGCACCGCGGCGGCGATGCTTTCGGCGATCGGACCTTCGTAGAACGCGCGCCGCCCGCCGCGGGCGATCGCGGCCAGCGTGTCGGCGAGGTCGCTTTGCACCAGCCGGTCGCCGCGTTTGAGCGGCGTGCCGTCGCTTTTGAGAAAGATCCGCGCCGAAGCCGGCCAGCGTGACAGCCGCGACAGCGGCCCCGGCTCAGTGTCGATCGTTGCCTCGGTGACGGCGATGCCGTCACGCGCCAGCGCAATCGCCGGCGCCATCAGCTCGGCAAGGGTGAAGCGGCCGGAGCCGTATTTTTGTTCCGCCAGCGCGAGGCCATCGACCGTGCCGGGCACACCGATCGCGAGCGCCGAATTGCGCGATTTGTCCGGATCGGCATGGCCCTGCGGGTCGAGAAACGACGCGTCGGTGATGGCGTGCGGCGCGGTCTCGCGGTAGTCGATGGCGGCGTTCGTACCGTCGGCGCGGTGGATCACCATGAAACCGCCGCCGCCCAGATTGCCGGCGCGCGGATAGGTCACCGCCATCGCAAAGCCGACCGCAACCGCGGCATCCACCGCGTTGCCGCCGTTGCGCAGAACATCGACGCCGATGCGCGCCGCCGCAGCCTCCTGCGCCACCACCATGCCGTTATGCGCGACGACGCCGCGCGCTTGGCTGATCTGCTCGCCGGCGCGCACAGCACCATTCGCGGCGACCAGCGCCAGGCACAGCGCCAAGACGAAGCGCGACGCCGAAAATCTGCGAACGTTCGCCATTGCGAGGATCGAAGCGGAGGAACTTACAACATCGACGGCAGGACGCGGTCGGGCGGCCGGTGACCGTCGAGAAATGTCTTGATGTTGACGATGACCTTCTCGCCCATGTCGACGCGGCCTTCGAGCGTGGCCGATCCCATATGCGGCAGCAGCACGACCTTGCCGGTCTTGGCGAGCTTGGTCAGCCGCGGATTCACCGCCGGCTCCTTCTCGAACACGTCGAGCCCGGCGCCGGCGATCTCCTCGGCTTCGATCAGACGCGCCAGCGCGTTCTCATCGATGACTTCGCCGCGCGCCGTGTTAACGATGTAGGCCTCGGGCCGGATCAGCTTGAGCCGGCGCGCCGACAGCAGGTGATAGGTCGCCGGCGTGTGCGGGCAATTGACCGAGATGATGTCCATGCGCATCAGCATCTGGTCGAGGCTTTCCCAGTAGGTCGCGTTCAGCTCCTCCTCGATGCGCGGCGCCACGCGGCGGCGGTTGTGATAGTGGATCTTCAAGCCGAAGGCCTGGGCGCGCCGCGCCACCGCCTGGCCGATGCGGCCCATGCCGACGATGCCCAGACGCCTGCCCCAGATGCGGTGGCCGAGCATCCAGGTCGGACTCCAGCCGTGCCAGTTGCGATCGTCGATCAGCACGCGGGCGCCCTCGGCCAGGCGCCGCGGCACGGCGAGAATGAGCGCCATGGTCATGTCGGCGGTGTCCTCGGTGAGCACGCCCGGCGTGTTGGTCACGGTGATGCCGCGCTGCACGGCGCTGGCGACGTCGATATTGTCGACGCCATTGCCGAAATTGGCGATCAGCCGCAACCGCTCGCCCGATTGGCTGAGCACCGATCGGTCGATGTGATCCGTCACGGTCGGCACCAGGACGTCGGCGGCCTTGGCGGCCTCGACGAGCTGCGCCTGGCTCATCGGCGTGTCGTCGGAATTCAGCCGCGCGTCGAATAACTCGCGCATGCGCATCTCGACGCTGTCCGGCAAGCGGCGCGTGACCACGACCAGCGGCTTCTTGCCCTGTGGCATTCAAGCCTCTTGCATTCCTGTTGCGGCAGACCTGCAGCGGACCGGCTGGCCGGCACCGCGCCGGCCGCAGAGCCGTCTCACCGATCGTCCCGTCCCGTTTCAGGACGCACCGGCAGAGAGCGTTTGCCGCATCTGCCGTTCAGGTCTCCTTAACCCCGCTCGCCGAAACTTTACGCCGGGAGGTGGTTCACCGAGGTCGTTCTACCAGATGGGCCGCGCTCTCACCAAGCGCGCCGGGGCGCGTTCCGCCCGACCGCGCGCCGAATGATTTTTGGGCAAGTCTTTGGGCATGTCGCGGCGCGCGTGCGGCATGGGGAGGCCGATGATCGCCTGGTTCCGAGCCGTGTTGGCGGCTTTATTGACGTTCGGTTCCGCGGTCGGGCCGACGCACGCGGGCAACGACGCGACGACGAGCGGGCTGCCGGTGCCGCGCTTCGTCAGCATCAAGGCCGATCGCGTCAACGTGCGCGGCGGTCCGGACAAAGACCACGACGTCGCCTTCATCTACACCCGCGTCGGCTGGCCGGTGGAAATCACCGCCGAGTTCGAGAACTGGCGGCGCATTCGCGATTCCGACGGCTCTGAAGGCTGGGTCTATCACTCGCTGCTCTCCGGCAAACGCATGGCGGCAGTGCAGCTGAAGACCAAGACCGACATTGCACCGCTGCACGCCAAGCCCAATCCAACCAGTCCGGTGACGGCGCGACTGGAGGTCGGCGTGCTCGGCGCGGTGCAAGCCTGCACCGGCACCTGGTGCCACATCGTCGGCGACAAGTTCGACGGCTGGGTCGAGCAGGACGATTTGTGGGGCGTCTATCCGAACGAAAAGATCGAGTGACAGCTCCACGCCGGGACCGGCCAACGTAAGCGCCCAGAACACGTTTCCCGGGGCGCAGCGCAGTATCCCCGGGTCCGCGCCTCGCGCGGCCCGGGGACAAGCTTGCCCTCGGGCGCGTAATTGCGCGACCCGAGGGTGGTGCGCTGCAGACCCGGGACCGTCCCAAACTCCGCGCTTTAGACGATCCCGGATCAGCGGTGCACCGCTTCGCGCTGCACCGCATCCGGGAAACCATGCCGATGTGGATTTAGCCCTGCTTGCGCCGCAGCCGCACCACCACGTCGATGCGGGCGATCTCGTAGCCTTCCGGCGGGCTCGGCGCCTTACCGAGCAGCACGTCGGCGGCCGGGATGTCCAGCAGGTCGTTCTTGTCTTCGATGAAGAAGTGATGGTGCTGCGAATTGTTGGTGTCGAAATAGGATTTGGAGCCATCGACCGAGACCTGGCGAAGGAGGCCGACCTCGGTGAATTGGTGCAGCGTGTTGTAGACCGTAGCGAGCGAGACCGGCACCTTGGCGCGGGTCGCCTCCTCGTACAGCATTTCCGCGGTGACGTGGCGGTCGCCCTTGGCAAACAGGATCCAGCCGAGCGCCATGCGCTGGCGGGTCGGCCGCAGCCCGACCTCGCGCAGCTTGGCCTTGACGTCGTGCCACGGGCAGCCGGTGAGCTCGCCGCGCGCCGCTGGCTCGCGCTGCTGCACATTTGGACGGAAGCTGACCGGACGAGGCTCTGTCATGCTGCACCACATGGCCCGTTGCGGCGGGCTCTGCAAGATCGTTGCAATTGAAATCATTATACGCAAGGCGGCGCCGGCCGCAACCTTGCTGCGCCGCAGCCATGCAACCCGATTTCCGCCACGGCCTGCCAGGCGACCGATGCGGCTTTGCCGCATAGTCCCCATATGTTAATCGATAAGGTTGCGTGGGCGGGGCCGGAGGTGCGGATGGCGGAGCGCCGTTCCAATTACGAATATGAGGACCTGCTGGCTTGCGGGCGCGGCGAATTGTTCGCCGAGGGCCCGCAATTGCCGCTGCCGCCGATGCTGATGTTCGACCGCATCTGCGAGATCGCCGAGGTGGGCGGTGAGTACGGCAAGGGCTTGGTGCGCGCGGTGCTCGATCTCAAGCCGGACCTCTGGTTTTTCCCGTGTCATTTCAAGGGCGACCCGGTGATGCCGGGCTGCCTGGGGCTCGATGCGTTGTGGCAATTGCTCGGCTTTTTCCTCGGCTGGGTCGGCGGCGCCGGCAAAGGCCGCGCGCTCGGCATGGGCGAGATCAAGTTCTCGGGGCAGGTGCTGCCGACGATGAAGAGCATCGTGTACGGCATCGATATCAAGCGCGTGATGCGCTCGAAGCTGGTGCTCGGTATCGCCGACGGCTGGCTTTCCGCCGACGGTTCGGTGATCTATCGGGCGCTGGACCTCAAGGTGGGGCTGTTTCAAGACGCAGCGCCGCAGGCAAACGGCGCCTGAAAGTCGATTGCCGCCATCACGCAAGGTGAGGGCGGACGCACAGGGCGTTTTTGGTGGACAACGGCGGGACGAGGGCAACGATGAGGCGCGTTGTGGTCACCGGGATGGGCATCGTCTCATCCATCGGCAACACCACGCAGGAGGTGCTCGCTTCGCTGCGTGAGGCCAAATCCGGCATCGTGCGCGCCGACAAATACGCCGAGCTCGGCTTCCGCTGCCAGGTGCACGGCGCGCCGACCCTCGACCCGGCCGAAGCGGTCGACCGCCGCGCCATGCGGTTTCTCGGCGGCGGCGCCGCCTGGAACCACGTCGCCATGGAGCAGGCGATCCGCGATTCCGGCCTCGAGCCCGGCGATGTGTCCAACGAGCGCACCGGCCTGATCATGGGCTCGGGCGGACCATCGACACGCACCATCGTCGAAGCCGCCGATATCACCCGCTCCAAGGGCCCCAAACGCGTCGGCCCGTTCGCCGTGCCCAAGGCGATGTCGTCGACCGCATCGGCGACACTGTCGACCTGGTTCAAGATCAAGGGCGTGAATTATTCGATCTCCTCGGCCTGCGCGACGTCGAATCATTGCATCGGCAATGCGTTCGAGACCGTCGCCATGGGCAAGCAGGACATCGTCTTCGCCGGCGGCTGCGAGGAGCTGGACTGGACGCTGTCGGTGCTGTTCGACGCCATGGGCGCGATGTCGTCGAACTTCAACGACAAGCCGCAAAAAGCCTCGCGTGCCTACGATGCCGACCGCGACGGCTTCGTCATCGCCGGCGGCGCCGGCGTGCTGGTGCTGGAAGAGCTCGACCACGCCAAGGCGCGCAGCGCCAAAATCTACGCCGAAATCGCCGGCTACGGCGCCACCTCGGACGGCGCCGACATGGTGGCGCCGTCAGGCGAAGGCGCGGTGCGCTGCATGCGCATGGCGCTCGCCGACGTCAAGCCGCCGGTCGACTACATCAACCCGCATGCCACTTCGACGCCGATCGGCGACCTCAAGGAGATCGAGGCGATCCGCGAGGTGTTCGGCACCAAGTGCCCGCC
>JASHWN010000526.1 GCA_030044035.1 Xanthobacteraceae bacterium | reverse complement strand
ACGCCAGCGAAGCCGAGATCGTCGCCGCCGCCAAGGCCGCGCACGCGCACGATTTCATCGCCGCGCTGCCGGCCGGCTACGATACGCCGGTCGGCGAGCACGGCCTGCAATTGTCCGGCGGGCAACGCCAGCGCATCGCCATTGCCCGCGCGCTGATCAAGGACGCGCCGATCATCCTGCTCGACGAGGCGACTGCGGCGCTCGATTCGGAGTCGGAGCGCCAGGTCCAGGAGGCGATCGCCGAATTGTGCAAGGGCCGCACCACGCTGGTCATCGCCCATCGCCTGTCGACGATCATGCATGCCGACTGCATCCACGTCGTCGAGGACGGGCTGATCGTCGAATCCGGCCGCCACGACGAGCTCCTTAGCAAGGGCGGCCGCTACGCCTCGTTCTATCGGCTGCAGCTGCACGAGCAGGCCTCAGAGCCCGAGCTGGTCGGTTTGACGGACGACCGATGACAGACGACAGAACGTAAGCAGCGCGATCGTCGACGATTTCACTGCCGATTTTTCCGCCATCAATCCTGCCATCCTCCAACCCACAAGGCCTCATGAGCACCGACGCGCAGAACTACGTCATTGCCCCGCCGCCGCAGCCCGCGCTTGCCGTCGCCGGCACCGCTAAGCTGTTTCCGGTGCGCCGGCTGTGGTGTGTCGGCCGCAATTACGTCGAGCACATCAAGGAAATGGGCCCGCTGAGCCAAAGGCACGTACGCATAAGGATATTCTCGCGACTCCGGCCGGCGCCTACGATCTCGGCGCGTAGCATTCCTTGTTCTTGGCGATGAAGCCGTTGAGCCGATCGAGCACGCCAAGGCTGGCGTTGCGCGTGACGAAGTTGAAGGTTTCGGTCAGGCCGTCGATCGCGTGCACGTCCGCCAGCGCCAGACCTCCCGCGACGTCTTTGCCGTATTTGTCACGGAGATATTGGTTGCTGACGTCGCCTTCGCCGAAGGCGTCCGCCCGGTGCTTCGAGATTAGCTCCTTGACGATGTACGCTTGAGCGTCCGCCTGACCCTTGGCGACCTCGTCGACGTACTGGATCCGGCAACGGGGATAGCGCTTCTTTGCGTCGACATCCGCCGTCGATCCCCGGGTCACGACGATGGTTTTTCCAGAGAGCGTTTTATAGTCATCGAACGCGGCCTTGTCGCCAGCCCGGACCAACAGCGATCTTTTTACTTGGAAGTATGGGCCGCTCCAGGAGCCGCCCGGACTAACGGGCCGATCGTCACGTCGCATGACGCCCGCCCCCGCGATGTCGCACACATTCGCGCCCGGCAGCTTCCAGATGCCGTCGAACGCTTTCTCTATCAGTTTGATGTCCAGACCCATTTGCTCGGCGAACCGGGTCAGGAACGAGACGTCCAGGCCGACGAGCTGGCCGGCTGCGCTCTTATAGCAGACCGGAGCGAAGCCTCCGTAGGTGCAGACCGTCAACTGACCCGGGAAGAGGGTTGAGAACGTCGCAGTGTCTGTCATGATCTGATCTCCGCTGCGGGTTCGAGTACAACCAAGGGCGGACACAGGACCGGACGACCAGGCATCAAAGCATGAAAGCGCGGCTTCATCAACTACCGGTTGAAGGGTGTACTCACGGACGCCGGCGGTCCGCGACGTGCTCAACGTCCGCTTCCGAACCTTTGGCGTGCGACGCCTGGCGACTAGGCCCGTCCTTTGTGCCGGGCGATCAGTTGGTCGGCGACGTCGTCGAGGTCGGTGCCGACGATGTGCGGCTGAGGACCGACGCCGAGAACGTCGTTGCCGACACGTTTGATCAGCGCCGCTTGCCAGCCGGCGGCGACGGCGCCGAGCGTGTCCCAGGTGTGGCAGGCAATCATGCAGAGCTGGGCGGGCGCAACGCCAAGCTCCTTCTCGACATAGCCATAGGCCTGCGGCGATGGTTTGTGATGCTTCACGCCGTCGGCGCTGAAGCGCCGTTCGAAGAGATCGACGATGCCGCCATGCTCGAGCTGACGGGTTTGCACCTCGAGCAGATTGTCGGTGAGGCAGAACAGCCGGAACCCGGCATTGCGAAGCTTGCGCAGCGCCGCCGGCACCTCGGGGTGGGGCGGCATCGTCGAGAACTTGTCCGTCAGTTCCTTCTTGTCATTGTCATTGATCTTGATGCCGCGCGTGTCCGCCAGCATTTTCATGACGGCGGCGCCGATGTCGGTGAACGGCACGTAGACGCCGGCTACCGTCAGCGCCGCGGAATACAGGATGAGGTTGGCGAACCATAAGCGCATGGCGCCCTTGTCGCCGAATATACGCTGGAACGTCGGCTCCATCGTTCCAAGATCGAGCAGCGTTTCGTTTACGTCGAAGACAATCAACGGAAGATCGGCCATGTTGGACTCCTTTTATACGCAAGCGCGAGCCTGATCCGCAAACTTTGTCTGGTTCACTGCAATTGCACCGCCTGCCCATAAATTCCATCGTGATCAAGTTGGGCCAGTCTCTCCGGTTGCAACAGGTCGCCTAAAGTTGAAGCCGCGCATGTCGCCTTTGGCGTTCCGGTTCTCTCATAACGCTTTCGTTTCGCAAAGAAAAACAAATCGCGATAACTTTGCCGAAGAAAGCGGACTTGCCTTGTAATAGGGCACTGTGAGCCAGGAATGATCTGGACCGACATTCGCCACGGTGTCGGGCGGAGCGACATAACAATCAGATCCCCAGCCACGCGCGGGTTCGCTGTGCCTGATTGTAATGCGGGGAAAAGCGAACATGATCTCTGCGGCATCAGAAGCGAGCGTGATTCCCGCGGCATTTCCGTACCAAAAGCAACGGCGGCGGGTCCTCGGCCGCGAAATGGCTTACGTGGAAGTGGGAGAGGGCGACCCCATCGTGCTGCTGCACGGCAATCCCACCTCGTCGTACCTCTGGCGCAACGTGTTGCCGCACCTGCAGTTGCAGGGTCGCTGCATCGCCCCCGACCTGATCGGCATGGGCGATTCCGACAAGCTGCCTGACAGTGGTCCCGGCTCGTATCGCTTCGTCGAGCATCGACGCTACCTCGACGCCCTGCTCGAGGCCCTGGATGTGCGTGAGCGGGTCGCGCTCGTCGTCCACGACTGGGGCTCGGCGCTCGGCTTCGACTGGGCCAACCGCCACCGCAAAGCCATCAAGGGTATCGCGTACATGGAAGCGATCGTGGGGCCGCAGCACTGGGACCACTGGGACAAGTTCGGAATGCGTTCAGCCTTGCAGGCGCTGCGTTCCCCGGCCGGCGAGGCGATGGTCCTCCAAGACAACTTCTTCGTTGAGCAGATCCTGCCGAAGGCCATCCTGCGCACCCTTTCCGCCGAGGAGATGGCGCAGTACCGCCGGCCGTTCGCGAAGCCCGGCGAGGGGCGACGGCCGACGCTGACGTGGCCCCGGGAGATTCCCATCGAGGGCGACCCCGCCGACGTGGCTGCGATCGTGGCCGCCTACGCGGACTGGCTGGCAACGAGCGGTGTGCCCAAGCTGTTCCTGAAGGCCGAGCCCGGTGGCATCCTCGGCGGCGGCGCGGTTCTCGACCTCGCCCGCAGTTTTCCAGCGCAGACCGAGGTAACGGTCGCGGGGATCCATTTCGTCCAGGAGGATTCGCCGGGCGAGATCGGGCGGGCCATCGCCGGCTGGATAAGGGTGTTGGGCTGACGGGAGGTAGCAGCAGGCCATGGTCAGCGCGGCCGAGGTCGAGAAGCCTTTCATTGGCATCAAACACGATCAAAGGGAGAGCGGCCATTGTGTTGGACTCGGCTTCGTCGTGCCCCAGAGTGCGTCAGCCGGTCAGCGTTTGTTCCTCATTCGCTTGCGGTAGGCGGCCTGTTTGCTGCGGTTGCCGCAGACCGCCATGCTGCACCATCTTCTCGCCTGCATCCGCGTATGGTCGGCGAATACAAGGGTGCACTGATGTCCTTGGCAAGCTTTGACGCGGGCGAAATCTTCTTCGCACACGAATTTCGCCAGCGCTTCGGCAATCGGCAGCAATAGAGATTCCGGAGATCGCCAGCGCCGCATGACACGCAGTTCGAAGCGATCGCCATCGTGCTCGCGATGCCGCGATATCTGGCTGAACGCCTCGTCATGTTGAAGAATCTTGTTCAGAGGGCCCAATTCCTGGAGCGCCTTAGGTGACAATGGCCGGCCCATATGTTTGTGCACGAATTTTCTGAACCACTCGCGCAAAGCACGTGCTTGATCGGCAACCTTGTCGAGCTCACCGGGCATGGCGCGCGCCTTCAACTCGTCCAGGGCGTCCGCCGGCACAAGCTTGGCTTGAGCCAACCACTCGAAGAGGCCATCGCCGCCATCGAGCCAGTCAACCGGTGCATCGACCGGTGTGGCGATGGAGTTCAGAAAATCGAGGCCGAGCGACTCGGCGATGAAGATTGCAGGCGGTCGACGTTGCACGATCGGCCTCGCAGCACGAAGGCCCAAATCGCATAACCGGTTAGACAGCCGTTGACAAGTTACGTCTGCTCTTCGTAACCTGTCAAGAGCCATTAAAATGGTTATGAACCGGCGACGCCCCGCAATCTCAGGAGCGACAGATGGCGATACAGCATGTGAGCGTTGTGATGGCCCACGGCGGGTGGGCGGACGGGTCGAGCTGGGCGCGTGTCATAACGGGGCTCGCGGCCCACGGCATTAAGGCGGTCACGGCACCGCTGCCGCTGACCGATCTGGCCGACGATGTTGCGGCGCTTAACCGCAGCATCGAGCGCATGCCGGGGCCGGTCGTCCTGGCGGCACACGCTTATGCGGGCGCGATCATCGGGCTGGTGCACCCCGAACGTGTGAAGGCGTTGGTCTACGTGACCGCGTTCGCACCTGACGACGGCGAAAAGCTCACCGACCTGTTCTTTCGCGCCGAGCCGCATCCGCAGGCACCGAAGCTCGCGCCGGATAGCGCTAACCTGCTGTGGCTGTCCGATGACGCCTTCGCCACAGCGTTCGCACAGAACGCATCCGCCGATGATCTCACCGTGCTCGCGGCCGTGCAGCGGCCGCTGCGGTTCTCCTGCATGACCGTCGCGACGGCGGGGCCTGTGCTGTGGAAGAAAGTTCCGACCTGGTACCTGGTCGCCGAGCATGATCGGATGATCGTTCCGGCCACGCAGCGCTTCATGGCCGAGCGCATGAAGGCGAAGATTAAGCCGCATGCCGTCGATCACACGCCGATCATCACCGCTCCGGCAGCCGTCGTCGACATCATCCGCGACGCGGTACAGTCGGTCGCGGGCAACTGAAGCAAGAGTCACGCGTTGTAACCCGACGGCTTATCGCAACTCCGCCGATAACCGTCTCAATCACATGGACGCGATTACAACAGGAGGATTTCATGGCGCCTGTCAGCTATCGCACCGCCGACGTCGACGGTTTCAAGGTCTTCTATCGCGAAGCGGGGCCGGCCGATGCGCCGAAGCTGCTCTTGCTGCACGGCTTTCCGACCGCGGGCCACATGTTTCGCGACTTGATCCCGCTGCTCGCCGACAGATTTCATACCGTCGCGCCGGACCTTCCGGGATTCGGCCAATCCGACATGCCGCCGCGGGAAAAATTCAGATACACCTTCGACAACCTGGCCGGCGTGATCGACCGCTTCACCGAGATCATCGGCTTCGATCGGTTTGCGGTATTCGTCTTCGACTACGGTGCGCCGACCGGCTTCCGGCTCGCCGTCCGTCACCCCGAACGGATCACGGCCATCATCTCGCAGAACGGCAACGCCTATGAGGAAGGTCTCAGCGACGGCTGGACTCCGATCCGGGCCTACTGGCAAGACCCGTCGCCGGCCAACCGCAACGCGCTGCGGGCGTTCCTGACGCCGCAGACGACCCACTGGCAGTACACGCACGGCGTTCCCGATCAGAC
>JASHWN010000525.1 GCA_030044035.1 Xanthobacteraceae bacterium | reverse complement strand
TCGATCAGCATGTCGTCAATACCCATCCGGTGACCGGCAAGCCCGGCTGGTGGGAAACCATGGTCGGTCCCGGCCTGCCGATCGATACCGAGCGCTACTTCATCATCTGCCCCAACGTGGTCGGCGGCTGCATGGGCTCGTCCGGCCCGGCCTCGACCAATCCGGCCACCCGTCTGCCGTGGGGCCTCGATTTTCCCGTCATCACCGTGCGCGACATGGTGCGCGCACAGGCCATGCTGCTCGACCATCTTGGCATCGACTCGCTGTTCGCGGTCGCCGGCGGCTCGATGGGCGGCATGCAGGTGCTGCAATGGGCGGCGAGCTATCCGCAGCGCGTATTTGCGGCGCTGCCGATCGCGGCGGCGACCCGGCATTCGGCGCAGAACATCGCCTTCCACGAGGTCGGCCGCCAGGCGGTGATGGCCGATCCGGACTGGCGCGGCGGCCGCTATTTCGCGCACGGCACCAATCCGCGCCGCGGCCTGGCCGTGGCGCGCATGGGCGCACACATCACCTATCTGTCGGACGCGGCGCTGCACCGTAAATTCGGCCGCCGTTTCCAGGACCGCGACAATCCGACGTTCTCGTTCGATGCCGACTTTCAGGTCGAATCCTATCTGCGCCACCAGGGCATCACGTTCGTCGAGCGGTTCGATGCCAACTCGTATCTGTATCTGACCCGCGCCATGGACTATTTCGATCTCGCGGGCGACTACGACGGCGTGGTGGCGAACGGCTTCCGCGGCACGCCGACGCGCTTTTGCGTGATCTCGTTCACCAGCGATTGGCTGTTTCCGACCGCCGAATCGCGCGCCATCGTGCATGCGCTCAACGCCGCCGGCGCACGCGTCTCATTCGCCGAGATCACCACCGACAAGGGCCACGACGCCTTCTTGCTCGATGAGCCGGAATTGTTCGCGATCGTGCGCGGCTTTCTCGAAGGCGCGGCGCGCGCGCGCGGCCTGCGCGGGTAACGGTCGGCCATGCTGTCGCGCGTCAAATACGATCTCACCATGGCCGAGGCGGCGCGCGGCGCGGGCGGCGCGCGCATCGACTTGCTGGTGGTCGCCGCCATGGTGGACCACGGCGCGCGCGTGCTCGACGTCGGCTGCGGCGACGGCGAATTGCTGCGGCTGCTCGAGACCCGCGGCGTCGATGGCCGCGGCATCGAGTTGTCGCGCGAGGGTGTCAACGAATGCGTCGCCAAGGGTCTCGCCGTGGTGCAGGGCGACGCCGACACCGACCTTGCCGCCTATCCGAACGACGCGTTCGATTATGTGATCCTGTCGCAGACCCTGCAGGCGACGCGGCAGCCGCGCGTCGTGCTCGAGCACATGCTGCGCATCGGCCGCCGCGGCATCGTGTCGTTCCCGAATTTCGGACACTGGAATATCCGGCTGCAGATCCTGCTCGGCGGCCAGATGCCGCGCACCCGCAATCTGCCCTATGCGTGGTACGAGACGCCGAACATTCACTTCTGCAGCATCAAGGATTTCCGCGCGCTCTGCCTACAGGTCGGCGCCAGGATGGACCAGGCGGTGGCGCTCAACGCCTGGGGCCGGCAGATGCGGCTGAAAATGCCGTGGTGGTTCTGGAATCTGTTCGGCGAGCAGGCGGTGTTTTTGCTGAGCCGGAAAAGCTGAAGCCCGGCTTCGAGCGCGTCGAAGCCGGGTTCCGCGAGGCTATGCGGCGAAAGCCGCCGCAACTTTGATCATTTCACGCAGTGTCCATTGGCCATGTGCTGGCCGGCCGGGCAGGGTGCCGGCTGCGCCGGTTTCGGCGGCGGCGGCTTGGGCGGCTGCGGGGGCGGCGGCTTCGGCGGCTGTGGGTGTTGCTGCTGCTGCGCCTGTTGTGGCGCGGGCTTCGGCGGCTGCGGGGGCGGCTGCTGCACCGGCTTTTGCTGCACCGGCCGCTGCTGCGGGGCAGGGCCACTCGGCGGATTTGCGCTCTTGGGCGGCGGCGTAACGGCGCGTTGGACCCCGCCCGCGCCAGGCTTCGGGCTGGTGCCGCCCGGCGTCTGTTGCGGCGGCGGCGTCACCGCGTGTTGCGTGCCGTTCGGCGCCGGCTTGGCATTGGGGGCGGTCAAACCTTTGTTTGGTGGCGGCGTGACGGCGTGTTGCGCGCCGTTCGGTGCCGTCGCCATTCCGCGGTTCGGTGGCGGCGTGGCTCCCGGCTTGCTCGGGATTTGGATGCCGGTGCGGCGTTGCCCCGGTTCATTGGCGGAGCGCACCACGATACTGGCCGGCGTCACGACCGGCGCGTGGTACTGTTTGGCAACCGCCTCCTGCTGTTGCTGGACCCGGCCTTGCCACGCCTGCAGGTCACGTTGCCTTTGTTGTTGCTGTTGCAGCGTCAGCGCTGGGTTGAATACCGGCTGCACCGGCTGTCTGACGACCGGCGCCCGCTGCACGAATGCAGCCTGCCTGATGATCAAGGTCGGCGGCGGCGGTGCGGGCAGCGGACGCACGACGATCGCGACCCGCTGCGGCGTCCAGCGCGGCACCGCGGCGATATAAACCGGCTGGACGTTGCCGAAGAAAAGCGGCACCGGGCGGCCGCGCTCCACCACGATCGGCAAGCCGAACGCCTCGTCGACATAGCCCGGCGGCAATTCGAGAATGACCGGCGTGTAGCCCTGCGGCACCAGCGGCGCGTGATGCAGCGCAAGCCAGTAGCGCGCGCTGCGGGCGTAGCGCCCGTCCGGATAAGCATCGAGATAATTCCAGTAGGCGGCGACCGTGCCCATCACCAAAGCGCGGTGCCACAAGATCGCCTCGCGCCGCCAATTGATGATTTGCCAGATCTGTCCGGCCAACGGATAGGTCGGAAAGGCTTCGCCGAACCATTGATAGGTTTCGAGCGAGTCGCGCTCGATGGCGATGCGATAGGCCTCGTCGGCCGACAAGGCGCGGTAGCGGTCCATGGTCCACTGCACCGGCTCGAGCGGCGGCACCGGAAGATCGGCCACCCCCAACGCCGACAAAAACATTCTCGGCGCTTCGGCCGTGGCCTCGAAGAATCGCACCTCGACGCCGAGCGCCGAAACCATCCAAGGCACCTGCGCGCCGCCTGAGGCCTGATTGATCTGCAGCCGCACGCCGTCGAAAATTTGGCTGATCTCGAGTCCGGGCTGGCGCAGCAGCGTGGCGAGCGAAGACGCGTAAGGGCTGTTCGGCTGGTCCTCGGCGCAGGCGCAGATGTCGGCGCCGGGCGCCGCCGGATAGGCGATCAGGAAGCCGGGCGGCACGCCGACCAGCGCCAGCCCGGGCGCCAGCGGGCTGGCGTCGGCGTTGGCGAAGCCGCCATCGCGCGCCGCATCGAGCACGATGATGCGCGCCGCCGCCGGCACTTGCGCGAGCGCCTGCTCGATGGCCGTCAGCGACATGGTGACGTTCGGCACGTCCTCGGCGTGGCCGATCGCGGCATCGACCGGCACCAGATAGCTGTCGCCGTCGTACTGCACGCCATAACCGGCGAAATAGACGAAGGCCACCGTGCTCGGTCCGCCGGCGGCGATCTTTTCGACGAAGGCCGCGATGGTGTCGCCGAAATTCGCCGTGGTGACGTCATTTGCCCGCACGATATCGAAGCCGGCGGCCTGCAAGGACGAAGCGACGAGGTCGGCATCGGCGGTGGTGGTGCGCAACGGCGCCGCGCCCGCATAGGCGCTGTTGCCGATGACGAGCGCGACGCGCGACTGCGCCGCCGCTGGCGCGATCGAGATAAACAGCATCGCCAGAAGCGACGCCGCTGCCGAAATCAGCTTGATCATGTCAGCCCCCGTTGAGGAAGAAGTATGCCGGCAAAGGCGGAAGCCATCCGCAGCCGCCATCGCACCGGAGAAGGACAAGCCCAAAGGGCGGATTGATGGCATCGCCAAGAAGTTTCGAGGTAAATTCGCTGCCGGGCGAATACGTCGTCTCGGTCTCGCCTACGTGACAGCGCCGGCGCGCGGGTCGGAAGCGCATTCCGAAAGCGGCTCATCCTGTGATATCAAGCCGGCGCCCTCGCCCGCGCCGGCGCGGCCGAACGGGCCCGTAGCTCAATGGTCAGAGCTAGCGGCTCATAACCGCTTGGTTGGAGGTTCGAGTCCTCCCGGGCCCACCATACAGCACGATTCGGCGAAGATCTCCTCGGTCACCCCATAGCAGGGCCATGGCGCGTCCGCGAAATCACAAAAATTCCTTAGTCGGAACGCAACCGCGTCTCAAACGACTGTTTGAATTTCAATCGACCGTTTGACAAAGGCAACGAGGTGCGCCATGCTCGCTATGCCGTCGACGCGGCCGACCGGCGCGTTCGCCACGGTTCAGCCGCCCTGTCCGCACTGCGGCAGGCCGATGTCGCTTAGTCGCACCGAGCCGCGAACCGGCGGACTTCCCGACCTGTGCGTGTTCAAGTGCGGTGAATGCGCAGTGTGGCTGAGCGAATCGGCCGACGAGCGCCGCGCCGTTTGATTTCTACGGCCGTGGAACCCTGCGGACGTGGAAGCCCCGGGTGCACAAGGTCCCCCGCACCCGGGGCTTACTTTCCGCTTGCGGGCGAGCCGCTTAAGGCTCTGAGAGGACTGGTAACCACCGGTTAACCAAGTCGTAAGGGCCTGCGCGGTACACGTTGCGCGGCGATTTGACGATCGCGGCCTCCGCCTCATGCTCGACGGCTTAAGACCAGTCTCGACGGCTCCTTGTCCCTGCAAGATTTGCGGCAGCCCGGCGCCGCTTTTCGGCGTCGTCGATTTCCACCAGTCCTGTGTCGGCATCCGCGGCGTTCAATTCCGTCTGTCGGGCGTGCCGATCTATTACCGTCGCTGCGGCAATTGCGGTTTTCTGTTCACCGACGCTTTCGATGATTGGACCGTCGAGCAGTTCAAAACCCACATCTACAATGAGGAATATAAGCTGGTCGATCCGGATTATTCGGACATGCGACCCCGGGAAAATGCCGGCGCGGTGGTGCGGCTATGGGGTCCGCTGCGGAGCGCAACGCGCGTCCTGGACTTTGGCGGCGGTAACGACACGCTCTGCACTGTCCTGCGCGAAGCAGGTTTCGCGGCGGCGGTGACCTACGATCCGATCGTGCCACAATACGCCGAACGGCCCGCAGGCAAGTTCGATCTCGTGACAAGCTTCGAGACGTTCGAACATTTGCCCGACCCGCTGGCCGGTATTCGCTCCATTGTCGAGTTGGCAGCGGACCCAGGGTTGATTTTCTTCTCAACGCTGCTGCAGCCCGCGGATTTCGATCAGCAGCGTCTGAACTGGTGGTATGTGGGGCCCCGCAATGGGCATGTTTCTTTGTTTTCGAGGCAAGCTTTGTCGATGGCCTGGGAGCGGCATGGCTACCGCGTTGCGACGTTGGGCGACAATTATCACTTCGCGTTTCGTAACTTGCCCGGCTACCTTGCGAATCTGAAGCCTTTGTTGACAGCCGCCACGCCGCAAAGCTGCGCTGCTTGAGCCAAGTCGGCGCTGCCGAGCGACGGCGTCGTTGGAACGTGCTCTGCTAATAAAGAGACATGCTGGCTGGCAAGCGAATCAGTCCGAGAGCGTGGCCTGAAGTGGCATTGACGATAAGCAGGCTTTCGGTGCCCTCGCTGGCTCCCGAGTTGAACAGCTTCAGGGCGCAATGCCGCCCAATGGCATTGCCTTCCCGGTCGAAGCCGCGTTGCGTGCTCACGACCCGGTAATTCGCCGCGTCCTGAGTGTCCGACCCTGAGCTCAGCAGCACATTGAATTTCGTTCCGTCTTGTGCGGCCACGGTTCCGGCAATGGATGGCGTGCTCATTGCCGAGGAGCCAGCAGCCGCGCTTCCCGTAAACGCCACATACGGCGGCCCGTCCGCCCCGGGTTGCGTGCTGTTGCTGAGATTGATTTGCAGAGTGCTGGAATTGATTGCAATTCTTCTGTTTTTGAAGAAATCGACGACGGCCTGCCTGACGAAGGTTTGCAGCTTGTTCGTGGCGTCCTGCTCATGCCCCTGGACGCAGAGGTAGCCTTGACTGACCGGTGCTGCGACTGCCGGGCCGCAGAGCAGCACCATGAAAACTAAAACTGGCGCGCGCAACGGTGCCTCCTCTCAGGGCATGACCCTGGTAAACACCGTTGCCAGGAGCAAAGTTTCAATCGGAATTCTGCCGACGGATCCGTAGCTTGAGGCGGGGGGTAGCGATCTGACCGACCGACGTTTGCACGCCGCCCCGGTACTTCATCATATCCACGTGTGCGACAATGCGGCTGCGGGTGATGGTCCAGCGCTCGGGAAAATTGGCGATCACGCGATGACGGAAATTCTGGTGCCACCGCCTTGCTTCCGCGTCATCGGACAGCGCGTCTGCCAAAAGCGCAAAAGCGAGCTGGGTGGCGCCGGTCTCATTGCGCCCCCAGGTAAATGGCCTGGGCTCTCCCCCGCTTGCGCCGGGGCGGGGCCCAAGCGCGCGAGTTGCGCCACCCTCGCGGACGGTGACCTCACCAGAAGCTTTGCCGCAATAGAACCGCTCAACGCTACTGGACATCATTGCGCCTAAAGCCTCGCCGATGAGCCATCAGCTTGTCGCCGACTTTGGCAAGTTATTGGCGGCCGGCTGGGTTATCCCCAGCAAAGAGTTGCCGGGAAGCGCCAGGGGCTTTTGCGCTTGGCTGGACCCGCCCCGCCGCACGAGGTGCTGCCTAACGAAATGAGCCCCGGACATGCCGAGGCTCACAGCTAAGTGACGCGTTGGTCTTGCCTAAACCTTCGGCGACCAGCGGTAGGCTTTGGCGCAGGCGCCGCCCATCAGCATCGCGCGCTCGCTGTCACTCAGACGGTCGGTGTTGCGGAACGGCTCGACCGCCTGTTCGTAATTGACGACCGCGTAGGCGCGCGTCCAGTCGGTGCCCCACAGGCAGCGCTCGAAACCCCAGGCGTCGAACACGCGGGCGAGCGGATCCCAGATGTCCGGGAATGGATATGGCTCGCGGGACAGCGTGCAGGCACCGCTTACCTTCATCACCAGGTTCTTGCGCTTGGCAAGGTCCAGCACCTTCGGCAGGTCGGCCCAGGGCTGCTGCGGCGGCGGCAGCGTGCGCGGCTGCTGGATAGCAAGATGATCGATGATGAAGCGCGTATCGGGGTTGCGATCGATCAGCGTCGTGCCGGCATCGAGGTTGCCCCAGAACAATATATTGACCGGAAGGTCGTGCTTTGCGGCCTCGCGCGCGATGCGGTTGAGGCCCGGGTGATTCGGATCGCGGTCGCGCCCCGGCTCCTTGGTCAGCATGATGCGGACGCCGACCGCGCCCGGCGTGCGCTTCCACTCGGCGATGACGTCGCCCACGGCCGGATCCTCGGGGTCGACCGGCTTGACGATCGCGAAGCGGCCAGGATGGGCGCGCTGCACTTCCACCGCATAACTCGCGTCGTAGCGGTACATGGAAAACGCGGAGATGAAGATCGCGCCGTCGACGCCGACCTTGTCCATCGCCGCAACCATCTCGTCGCCGGTGACGTGAGCGGGCCAGTTCGGCACGCTGTGCCAGGGGCGCTTCGGCGTGTTCGCCTCATAAGCGTGGACCTGGGAATCGATGATCGCCATCGGGGCAGCTCCTCATTCGAAAAACGAATTCGCTATCGCAACAGGTCGCGTGGGCCTTGTCCAGAGACCTCTTGCCGAGCGCCGAACGTTGCGCCACCGTTTGCCTGTGAACTCGATTTTGGGGAGGATGACCAATGGCTCGCATAGCAATCCTGGATCGCGGCGACATGACCGCCGAACAAGGGCGCGTCTACGACGCGGCCAAGCAATCGAGCGGCATCGTCGGCGGGCCGTACTGCGCCTATATCCGCCTGCCCGCATTGTTCGAGGCTTGCCAAAACGTGCGCGCCGCGCTGGCGTCGGGCCCATTATCGCCGCGCGAGCAACAGATCGTGAATCTCGCCGTCGCGCGGCATTGGAATGCGCGCTATCCCTGGTTCGCGCAGGTTCGGCGCTCGCTCGCAGTCGGCATCGAGCAGCCGGTCATCGACGCGATCAACGCGCATCGCGATCCCGGACTGGCTGATGCGCGTGAACGAACCTGCTGGGCGGTCGCGCGCGACCTGCTCGTCAGCAAGGGTCTAAGTGACGAAGCCTACGGCGCTGCCGAGAAAACGATGGGCTTGGAAGCTCTGGTGGCATTAGTGGCGTCGATCGGCAGTTTTTCGATGACGTGCATGACCGCCAACACGTTCGGCATCGATCCGCCTGCTGCCAACCCGACGCCGCTGGCGACGTAGCGCGCTGGTCTGCCGCGCCCGCATAATTCTCGTCGCCACTCGGGATCGGAAAAGCTCTTGAGGAGATGCGAATGAAAACCCGCAGATCTGTCGCTTGAACACATCCGCCGCGTAAACATCCAAATAAATCCTGCATATAAAAATCCAAGCCGTACATTTTGCCGGCTGCCGCGTATCTTTCGCGTAGAGTTTCGCGGATGTTTACGCGCGCGCACGCATTTTTTACGGGTGCGCATCTCTGCTTGCCGAATTTATTCGCGTTAAGACTGCAAAGCTGACGGCGAGGGTCCTCGGGGAGCGAGAACGCTCAAGCCGCACGCACACACTGGAGGAAAAAATGTACAAAGCAAAGACGCGTGCAATCATTGCCTATGGCTTAAGCGTGCTGGCGCTTGGCCTCGTTCTCGCTGCGCCGGGTTCGGCGTGGGCGGCTCACCACCACCATCACGCGCAAGCGCAGCAGGCGGCTCCGGCAGAGCAGGCCTGCAACGTCCATTTCCAAACGGCCTGCTCCGGGTACTGAGCTGAGGCACGAAGCGCGGACGCGGCCGACACGGCCACGTCCGCGCTCGCACTGGCAAGGGGCGTGATTCGACCGCAAGAATGTGGGCCGGCGGCGCCGCGCCGCTCAACCACTAACCTGCCTTGATCCCCGCGAACTTGATGACCTTGGCCCACTTCGCCGTCTCGTCGGCGAGGAACTTGCCGAATTCGGCGGGTGATCCCGACATTGTCGTGGCGCCGAGATCGGCAAGATGCGCCTCGACGGTGGCGTCGGCAAGCGCGGCATTGATCGCGCCGTTGAGCTTTTCGATGACGTCGGCCGACGTGCCTTTGGGCGCGACGACGCCATTCCAGGTGCTGGCTTCGTAGCCCGGCACGAACTCGCCGATGGTCGGCAGCTCCGGCAGGGCTTCGGATTTTTGTGCCGTGGTGACGGCAAGCGCGCGCAGCTTGCCGGCGC
>JASHWN010000524.1 GCA_030044035.1 Xanthobacteraceae bacterium | reverse complement strand
ACGAGGCCGATCCGCTCGATATCGGCTTCAACTCGCGCTACCTGCTCGACATCGCCGCGCAGATCGACAGCGAAGCGGCCGTGCTCAAGCTCGCCGATCCGGGCTCGCCGACGCTGATCCAGGACAAGGAGCCGCACGGCACGCTCTACGTGCTGATGCCGATGCGGGTGTGAGGCAGAAGTCAGAAGTCAGAAGTCGGAAGTCGGAAATCGGAAGTCAGAAATCGGAAATCAGGCTCTGGTATTCCGAGTTCTGATTTCCGATTTCTGACTTCTGACTTCTGACTCCAATGCCTGGCACCCGCATCCGCAAGCTCACGCTGAGCAACTTCCGCAACTATCATGCCGCCTCGCTTGCAGTCGACGGCGACACCATTGTGCTGATCGGGCCGAATGGCGCCGGCAAGACCAATCTGATCGAGGCGATCTCGTTTCTGGCGCCGGGCCGCGGCTTGCGCCGCGCCACGCTCGACGAGGTGGCGTTCAGCGAGGGCGACGGCGCCTGGGCGGTGGCCGCCGAAATCGAGGGCGCACTCGGGCTCGCCACGCTCGGCACCGGCATCGAGCGGCCGGCCGAGGACGGCGCCGCGACGGCGCGCAAATTCCGCATCGACCGCGAGCCGGTCGGCTCGGCTGCGGCGTTCGCCGACCATTTGCGCGTGATCTGGCTCACCCCGGCGATGGACAGCCTGTTCGTCGGCGCGCCGTCGGAGCGCCGGCGTTTTCTCGACCGCCTCGCGCTCGCGGTCGACGCCGAGCATGGCAGCCGCGTCAATGCGCTCGAGCGCGCGCTGCGCTCGCGCAACCGGCTGCTTGAGGATGCACGGCCCGACGCGCACTGGCTCGACGCCGTCGAGCACGAGACCGCGGAACTTGCGGTGGCGGTGGCCGGCCTGCGGGTCGAGACGGTGCGCCGTCTCGACGCGGTGCTGGCGAGCCGCAGGGACGCGGCGTTTCCGCCGGCCGAGATCGCGCTCGAGGGCTCGCTCGAGCAACTCGTTCCGGCGCATCCGGCCGGCGAGATCGAAGAACGCTACCGCGCCGTGCTGCGCGACAATCGCGCCCGCGACGCCGCCGCCGGCCGCACGCTCGACGGGCCGCATCTCACCGACTTCGCCGTCAGCTATGCGGCGAAAGGCATCGCCGCGGCCGATGCGTCGACCGGCGAGCAGAAGGCGCTGCTGATCGGCCTCATCCTGGCGCAGGCGCGGCTGATCGCCGCGATGACGTCATTGCCGCCGGTGCTGCTGCTCGACGAAGTCGTCGCGCATCTCGATCCGGCGCGGCGCGACGCGCTGCGCGTCGAGCTTGCTACGCTCGGCGCCCAAGCCTGGCTGACCGGCGCCGATCCGGCGCTGTTTGCCGAACTCGCCGACAACGCTGTCGTCATCGAGATCAATGCCGGCCGGCTGAAACAGCGCAGCCGCGCGGCATAAAGTTCCGATCACGCGGCGATCACGTGCGGATGTTTCAGGGAATTTTTCCAGGAACCAGATCGCGTGCAGCCCTTTAATGTGAGAGACAAAGCGTTCGCTCCAACCGAGCCCGTGCCATGCCGCAGCCGGCCGAGGAGGTCATCGTCCACAACCTGATCGACGCGCTGGAGCGCCTGCGCGAGGAACTCGACAGGGTGGAACTCTGGGCCGGGGCGCTCGGCTATTTTCGGGATCCGGTCCCCGACTATCAGCCGGGCAACGAATACCTTCTGCCGGCAAACGCTATGAGGACACAGCAATTCACCTCAGCGCCGCCCCGGCGCTGACGCGGCCTCCCAATGGATCGGCAGACAAAGACGACCACAGAACTGATCGTCATCGTGATGGACGAGGTTGGGCTCCATGAGGAATTGGACGAGATTAAGGGCGTAACAATTCGCAAGACGGGTCGGCGCGATCCAGAAGCCGCAAATTGGGATGCGGTATTCGAGACGCTTCAATATTCCAAGGATAACCGACCAATTCCAATGCCGATTACGCATCCGCTGGCCGACCAGATCGTACAGAAGCTTCTATCCCAATACGAACGCTTGTTGAGCGGCTGATTGCTTCGGCGGGCCGCGCTTCGGCGCTTTTCCGCGATCGCCGATGCGGCGGCTTTTTGCGGCCGTTTCGGGGGGTCGCTTTTTGCGCTGCGAAATCCTTGAAAAAACAAGATTTGACAATATCTTAGTGGCTGCCACTTTGCCCTGTACGCAGCCCCGTTTTGGTGTACAAGTTCCACAGTGATTCTGCGCGTTTTTGAACGCCCTCCGAAAGCTTAATCCGCATGGCCGAACCCGTCCGCAAAACCGCCCCCGAGTCGCCCTCCGATTACGACGCCGAGTCGATCAAGGTGCTCAAGGGCCTCGACGCCGTGCGCAAGCGGCCGGGCATGTATATCGGCGACACCGACGACGGTTCCGGCCTGCACCACATGGTCTACGAGGTCGTCGACAACGCCATCGACGAGGCGCTCGCCGGCTACGCCAAGGAGGTCGTGGTCACCCTCAATCCTGACGGTTCGTGCACCGTGCGCGACGACGGCCGCGGCATTCCGACCGACATCCACAAGGGCGAAGGCGTCTCAGCCGCCGAAGTCATCATGACCCAGCTGCACGCCGGCGGGAAATTCGACCAGAACGTCTACAAGGTATCCGGCGGCCTGCACGGCGTCGGCGTCTCGGTGGTCAACGCGCTGTCCGAATGGCTCAAGGTCACCATCTGGCGCGACGGCCACGAGCATTTCATGGAATTCCACGACGGCGAGCCGGTGGCGCCGCTGGCGGTGGTCGGCGCCGCGCGCGACAAGCGCGGCACCGAGGTGACGTTCCTGCCGTCGAAGAAAACCTTCACCATGACCGAGTTCGATTTCGCCACGCTGGAGCACCGGCTGCGCGAGCTCGCATTCCTCAATTCCGGCGTCACCATCGTGCTCTCCGACATGCGCCATGCGGTCGAGAAGCGCGAGCGCATGCACTACGACGGCGGCGTCGAGGCCTTCGTCAAATATTTGGACCGCAACAAGACGCCGCTCATCCCGCAGCCGATCGTCATCAAGTCCGAGCGCGACGGGATCGGCGTCGACTGCGCGCTGTGGTGGAACGACGGCTATCACGAGACCGTGCTGTGCTTCACCAACACCATCCCGCAGCGCGACGGCGGCACGCATTTGGCCGGTTTCCGCGGCGCGCTGACCCGCCAGGTCACGAGCTACGCCGATAACGGCGGCGGCGCCCGCAGGGAGAAGGTCGCGCTCACCGGCGACGATTGCCGCGAAGGCTTGACCGCAGTGCTGTCCTGCAAGGTGCCCGATCCGAAATTCTCCTCGCAGACCAAGGACAAGCTCGTCTCCTCCGAGGTGCGTCCGGTGGTCGAGGGCGTGCTCAACGACATGCTCAAGGCCTGGTTCGAGGAGCATCCGTCCGAAGCCAAGATGATCGTCGGCAAGGTCATCCAGGCCGCGGCGGCGCGCGAAGCCGCCCGCAAGGCGCGCGAGATGACGCGCAAGAGCGCGCTCGGCATTACTTCGCTGCCCGGAAAACTCGCCGACTGCCAGGAGCGCGATCCGGCCAAATCCGAATTGTTCATCGTCGAGGGCGATTCCGCCGGCGGCTCCGCCAAGCAGGGCCGCAACAGGGAATTTCAGGCTGTCTTGCCGTTGCGCGGCAAGATACTCAACGTCGAGCGCGCGCGCATGGACAAGATGCTGTCGTCCGAGCAGATCGGCACGCTCATCACCGCGCTCGGCACCGGCATCGGCGCCGACGAGTTCGCCATCGACAAGCTGCGCTACCACAAGATCATCATCATGACCGACGCCGACGTCGACGGCGCTCACATCCGCACGCTGCTGCTGACGTTCTTCTATCGGCAGATGCGCGACATCATCGACGGCGGCTACCTCTACATCGCCCAGCCGCCGCTCTACAAAATCTCGCGCGGCAAATCCGAGCAGTATCTCAA
>JASHWN010000523.1 GCA_030044035.1 Xanthobacteraceae bacterium | reverse complement strand
CGCTCCAGCCTTTGAGCCGGGCGATCGCCGTCTTGCGCGCGTCACCGGAAAGCTTGCCGCTCATTGTCGGACTCCATCCTGCCGAGCCGCCTCGCCGCCATTCAGTCTCTGCACCCTCGTAAATATGCGGCAAAATACCCAGCTATCAAGACATGAGTGCACGAGGCTTCAGGGAGGCCGTCATGGGTTGGTCGCTCAGAATAGGGACAGTCGCCGGCACCGCCGTCCGCATCCACATCACGTTCCTGTTGCTTCTCGTCTGGATCTTCGGCGTGAACTATGCGGCCGGCGGCCAACAGGCGGCCTGGGACGGCCTGTTGTTCACGGTGCTGCTGTTTGCCTGCGTGCTGCTCCACGAATTCGGCCACATTTTTACCGCGCGCGCCTTCGGGGTCGCCACGCCGGACGTCATCCTGCTGCCGATCGGCGGCGTGTCGCGGCTTGAGCGCATCCCCGAAGAACCGCGCGAAGAATTTTTGATCGCCATCGCCGGCCCCGCGGTGAACGTCGTCATCGCGGCGCTGCTGGTGCTGCTCGGCGGCGCCCATCTCAATCTCCACCAGCTGGCCACGCTCGACATTTCCGGCGGCGGCCTCGTCGACCGGCTCGCCGCCGTCAATCTGTTCCTTGCCGTCTTCAACCTCATTCCCGCGTTTCCGATGGACGGCGGCCGCGTGCTGCGCGCGTTGCTGGCGACCCGCCTCGGCTACGTGCACGCCACCGAGATCGCGGCGATGATCGGCCAATGGGTGGCGTTCGCGCTCGGCTTTCTCGGCCTGTTCGGCAATCCGCTGCTGATCTTCATCGCCATCTTCGTCTATCTGGCGGCGTCCTCGGAGGCGCATGTGGTGGCGATCCGCGCCATGTCGCGCGGCGTTCCGGTGACCGCGGCGATGATGACCCAATTCGCCACATTGACGCCGGACGAGCACGTCGATGCCGCAGTGGAAACGCTGCTGCGCACCAGGCAGGGCGAATTTCCGGTGGTCGATGCGGCAAGCCACCCGGTCGGCGTGCTCGGCCGCAACGATCTCATTCGGGCGATGAAGGAGCGCGGCCCCGATGCTCGCGTCGCAGAAACCATGGTCGGCCCGCTGCCCACCGTCGGTCACCGCAGCTGCCTCGACGAAGCGTTCCGGCTGCTGCAGGAAAAGCGCGTCCCGGCCGTCGGCGTGGTCGACGCCGCCGGCCGGCTGATCGGGCTCATCAGTTCCGAAACCATAGGCGAGATGCTGATGGTGCACCGGGCCAAGCCGGGCGACGTCAAGCCCGGGCCGTGGAGCCGTCCGGCGGGCGCTTGATCGCAAGGCGCTCACGCGGATCGGCGCAGCAATTGCTGGCGCTCGCCGCCGTGTCCGCGCTCGCGCGTCGAATAGAACGAGGCGTTTTGCTTGCCGCGCAGCGCCTCGCGCGTGAACTGAATGAGATGATAGGCGATGAATCCCATGCCCAGCGCCGCGTCGATCTGGCCGCGGCGCACCGCCCGCCATGCGGCGCGCCAGAACGGCCGCCGGTAATCGGCCAACAGCCCGAGACGGAAAGCGACGTTGAATGCCAGCACCAGCGCCGCACACAGATTGTAGATCGTAAGCTTGCCGCGGGCCGGCGGAATCATGCGGTTGGCGTAGGTCGCCTCGATCTGGTGGGCAAAGCGCGCGAACAGCCGCTCGGGCTCGTACGCATAGGCGATGCAGCGCCGCCAGGTCTCGACGACTTCGTCATAGGGACGCAAGAAGCGGACGTTGCTTTCGAGGCCGTCGTCGTCGATCAGTCGGCCCTCGCGCGTCAGCCGATCCCATAGCGGCGTGCGCGGCAGCGCCTGCAAGAGGTTCATGGTGAGAATCGGCACCTGGGACCGATCGATGAAGGCTTTGAGCCGGGCCTCGGTGTCGGCGGTGTCGGTATCGAGCCCGAGAATGATGCCGGACGTCACCTCCAGGCCGTAGCGGTTGAGCGTCGCGATGGCCTCGAACATCGGCAAGGCGGCGTTGTGTTCCTTGCGCATCGCCTTGAGCGCGTCGATTTCCGGCGTTTCGATGCCGACGAAGACGGTGAGGAACTGCGCCTGCCGCATCAGCGCAAGAATTTCAGTCTGCTTGGCGATGTTGAGCGTCGCCTCGCAGGCAAATTGCAGCGGATAATTGCGCGCCCGCTGCCACGCGATCAGATGCGGCAGCATTTCGCGCGCCGCCTTGCGGTTGCCGATGAAGTTGTCGTCGACAAAATACACGACCGGCGGGTGGCCGCGATGCGCCACCATGGCGTCGAGCTCGGCGGTGATCTGCGCCGGCGTCTTCAGCCGCGGCTGCCGGCCGTACAGCGCCGGTATATCGCAGAACTCGCAACGATACGGGCAGCCGCTGGAAAATTGCAGGCTGCCGAGCAGATAGTGCTCGAGCCTGATCAGGTGATAGGCGGGCGGCGGAAAATCATGCAGCGGCAGCCGTTGCGCGCTCTCGAAACGCTGTTGCGCCGGCGGCCGCGCGACGCTGTTGTCGAGGCAGGCGATCAACCGATCGGTGCCGTCGCCGATTTCGCCGATATGCAGATAATCGAATTCCGCGTAGTGCTCGGGCGCACCCGATACCGAGGCGCCGCCGAGCACGGTGACCTTGCCGGCGGCCTTGGCGCGCGCCGCGATATCGTGGATCTGCGGCCGCTGCACGTGCATGCCGCTGACCATGACCACGTCGGCCCAGGCAAAATCGGGCTCGCGCGCCGGCGCAATGTTCTCGTCGATGAAGCGAACCGACCACGATTCGGGCAGGTAGGCGGCAATCAGCAACAGCCCTTGCGGCAGCATGAACGCCCGCACCCCGCGCATCAGCCGATAGGCATGCGCGAACGTGCCGAACGACGGCGTATAGGCCGGAAATACGCACAGCACGCGCCGCTGGCTGGCGACGTTCACGGGACAACGCATGGGCACTCCTCGCCCGCGCCCAATGACCCCTCGAACCTGTTAGGGGATGTAGTTGCTGCGGCACGGCTGCGCTACCGCAGCATTGCGTCGGCAAAGCGACTGACTATATTCCGGGCACGCGCGGGCCCCTCGGGGGCCCGTAACGATTTAGCGCACTTAAACGCATGAACCTCCGCAACATCGCCATTATCGCCCACGTCGACCACGGCAAGACCACGCTGGTCGACCGGCTGTTGCAGCAATCCGGCGCGTTTCGCGAGAATCAGCGCGTCGCCGAACGCGCGCTCGATTCCAACGAGCTGGAGCGCGAGCGCGGCATCACCATCCTGTCCAAGGTGACCTCGCTCGTTTGGCGCGACACCCGCATCAACATCGTCGACACACCTGGCCATGCCGACTTCGGCGGCGAGGTCGAGCGCATCCTCAACATGGTGGATGGCGTGCTGGTGCTGGTCGATGCCGCCGAAGGTCCGCTGCCGCAGACCAAGTTCGTCGTCACCAAAGCGCTCAAGGTCGGGCTCAAGCCGGTCGTGGTGATCAACAAGGTCGATCGGCCCGATGCGCGGCCGACCGAGGTCGCCAACGAGGTCTTCGACCTGTTCGCGGCGCTCGACGCCAGCGAGGAGCAGCTCGATTTTCCGCTGCTCTACGGCTCGGCCAAGCAGGGCTGGATGGCGGGCGATCCGGCCGGACCGAAAGATCGCGGCATGGCGCCGCTGTTCGAACTGGTGCTGCGCCACGTGCCGCCGCCGCAGGTCGAGGACGGCCCGTTCCGCATGCTCGGCACCATCCTCGAAGCCAATCCGTATCTCGGCCGCATCGTCACCGGCCGCATCGTTTCCGGCAGCGTCAAGCCGAACCAGACCGTGAAAGTGCTCGACCGCCACGGCGCGCTGGTCGAGGAAGGCCGCGTCACCAAGGTGCTGGCGTTCCGCGGCCTGGAGCGCGCGCCGATCGACGAAGGTTTTGCCGGCGACATTGTCGCCGTCGCCGGCCTGCCGGAAGCGTTCGTGTCGCACACGCTGTGCGCTCCCGAAGTCACCGAGCCGCTGCCGGCGCAGCCGATCGATCCGCCGACCTTGACCATGACGTTCCGCATCAA
>JASHWN010000522.1 GCA_030044035.1 Xanthobacteraceae bacterium | reverse complement strand
ACGCGCGCATCGATCAGGCGGGCGCGGAACGGCGACAGATAATTGATGCCGATCGAGAGCGCGAGCAGGCCGGCGACATTGAGCACGACGATGCGGCGCGTCAGGCTCGACGAGCTCTGATTGACGAAGAAGTGCCAGCCGCGGCGCAGCCAGTCGAGCGCGCTTCGCGGGAAACGGCGCGCTGGACGGTCGTCGCGCGCCGGCGCCGCGGCGACGGGATCGGCCTCGACCTGCGATTCCGCGGGCGCAAGCGGCGGCGCTTTGTTGTGGTCGATATTTGTGGGTCGATCGAGCACGTGGTCTGCCGGGGTTCGCATCGGCCCCTCTCGCTGCCCGCCGCGCGAGCGCGGCGAGCCGGGAGCGGAACCAGACGCCATTAATACCGCACGTCAGCCGTCCCAGTCAGCGGGCCATTATGGTTGGCAATCACAATCTTCGCCAGGGCGGCGGCCCTGGCCTGCCCGTCGTCCACGCTACGCACGGCAAATGGTCAAAGTCAAAGCCCCGAGGTCTGCCGGCCTCGCTCGTGCCGCGACGGTCTTAAAGCCGAACGGCTGCGCCGCGGCGCGTTACACTACTCTTTGAAACGATAGCCGACGCCGTACAGCGTCTCGATCATATCGAATTCCTGATCGCTCGCCTTGAATTTCTTGCGCAGCCGTTTGATGTGGCTGTCGATGGTGCGGTCGTCTACGTAGACCTGATCGTCGTAGGCCGCATCCATCAGCGCGTTGCGGCTTTTCACCACGCCCGGCCGGCCGGCGAGCGCCTGCAGGATGAGGAATTCGGTGACCGTGAGCGTCACCGCCTCATTCTTCCAGGTGCAGGTGTGGCGCTCCGGATCCATGCGCAGCTGGCCGCGCTCCAAAACCTTGCTGTCGGCTTCCTTCGGCGCGACGCCGTCCTTCGGCGAGGCGCGGCGCAGCACCGCCTTCACGCGCTCGACCAACAGGCGTTGCGAGAACGGCTTCCGGATGAAGTCGTCGGCGCCCATCTTCAGGCCGAACAGCTCGTCGATCTCCTCGTCCTTCGAGGTGAGGAAAATCACCGGCAGATCGGATTTCTGCCGCAGCCGGCGCAGCGTCTCCATGCCGTCCATGCGCGGCATCTTGATGTCGAGGATGGCAAGGTCGGGCGGCGCGGTCTTGAATCCGTCGAGCGCCGAAGCGCCGTCGGTGTAGGTGTTGATGCGATATCCTTCGGCCTCGAGTGCGATGGACACCGAGGTGAGGATGTTGCGGTCGTCGTCGACGAGAGCGATTGTCGGCATGGCGGCCTTCTAACATGAGTCGGCCGCAGCTTCACTAGCCCGGCCCCACCTTCCGTAAATCCCCATGTGGGGGCGGAAGTGTGGCCGGACAAGGCAAAATCGGGGCAATTGCTATGACTTAGAACGACTTTAGCAAGACATAGGTAAGGAACCGGAAAGGAATTTGGTTATGGCCGAAGCCGAAAAGACCGCGCCGGCCGCCGCCGCAAAGGCCCTGCCGGGGGCCATGCCCGACCGGCTGCCGGAGACTGCGCCGGCTCCGGATTTCGACCCAAAAGCCTTGGCGAAAGGCCTGTTGCGCGCAACGCGGGCCGGCGCCCTTGCGACCATCGACCGCAATACCGGCCACCCGTTCGCCTCGCTGGTCAACCTCGCGACCGACGTGGACGGCGCGCCGCTCATCCTGACCTCGCGGCTATCGACCCATACGGCGAACCTGGAACAGGACGGCCGCGCCTCGGTCCTGCTCGCCGCGACCGGCAAAGGCGATCCGCTCGCCCATCCGCGGCTAACGCTGCTCGGCGCCTTCCGGCCGATCGCCCGCGAGGATACGGACGAGCCGCGCGTGCGCCGGCGCTTTCTCGCCCGCCATCCGAAGTCGCAGCTTTACGCCGGCTTCGCCGATTTTTCGTTCTGGCGGCTCGACGTCGTGTCCGCGCACCTCAACGGCGGCTTCGCCCGCGCCGCCGATTTGAAGGCCGCTGATGTGATGACTGTTATCTCCGGTGCCGAAGAGCTGCTCGAAGCCGAGGCCGGCGCCGTCGCCCACATGAACGACGACCACGCCGACGCGGTGCGGCTTTATGCGACCAAATTGCTCGGTGCCGAGGACGGCAAATGGCGGCTCACCGGGCTCGATCCGGACGGGCTCGATCTCGCGCTTGGCGATGCGACATTGCGCCTGCCGTTCGCGGAGCGCGTCACCACCGCGCAGCGGCTGCGCAAGGTGGTGGTGGACTTGGCCGCAAAGGCGCGCGCGCAGTAGTGGCTGAGCGGCCATTGCGCCGCAGCAAACGCGCCGGCGGAACGGCTGCGGAACCATCCCGGTTAGCTTTGCGATGGGAACCGGTCTTGGCAGCTGCCAGGATGCCCGATATAGGCTTCCCCATCGGCGGCGGTTGCGATTGACGCGTCAGCGGTCGTTTCAAGGCCCCGGCAGGACAAGTGGGCCAGTCAGTGGAGGCTTAAGGTGCAGGAAACGGGTCTGAGGAACCGCGCCCACGGCGCCGAGAAATTCGGCTTCAAGGACCTCGCGGCCATTCACTGGAACCTCCCCGACGCCACGCTGGTCGAGCATGCCGTCGCCAACCGCGAAGGTTTTCTGGTCCAGGGCGGCGCGTTTTGCGCCGAGACCGGCGTGCATACCGGCCGCAGCCCCAAGGACAAGTTCGTCGTGGTCGACGGCCAGACCGAAAAGTCGGTGTGGTGGCAGAAGAACGGCCGGCTTTCCGACGAAAAATTCCAATTGCTGCTCGACGACTTCCTCGCCCATGCCCGCGGCAAGACGCTGTACGCCCAAGACCTCTACGGTGGCGCCGATCCGAAATACCGCATCAAGGCGCGCGTCTATACCGAGCTTGCCTGGCACTCGATGTTCATCCGCGCGCTGCTGATCCGGCCGGACCGCAGCGAGCTATCGCACTACGTGCCCGATTTCACCATCCTGGCGCTGCCGTCGTTCAAGGCCGACCCGAAGCGCCACGGCGTGCGCAGCGAGACCGTGGTGGCGCTCGACTTCACCCGGCGCATCATCCTGATCGGCGGCAGCTACTACGCCGGCGAGATGAAAAAGTCGGTGTTCACGGTGCTCAACTATTACCTGCCGTCCGACAGCGTGATGCCGATGCACTGCTCGGCCAATGTCGGGGCCGCCGGCGACGTGGCGCTGTTCTTCGGCCTGTCCGGCACCGGCAAGACCACGCTGTCGGCCGATCCCAAGCGCACCCTGATCGGCGACGATGAGCACGGCTGGGGTCCGCAGGGCGTGTTCAATTTCGAAGGCGGCTGCTACGCCAAGTGCATCAGGCTCTCGGCCGAGGCCGAGCCGGAAATTTACGCCACCACGCACCGCTTCGGTACGGTGCTGGAAAACGTGGTGTTCGATCCGGAAACGCGCGTCTGCGATTTCGACGACGAGAGCAAGACCGAGAACACCCGCGCCGCCTATCCGCTCGATTTCATTCCCAACGCCTCGCGCACCGGCCGCGCCGGCATGCCGAAAAACATCGTGCTGCTCACGGCGGACGCCTTCGGCGTCATGCCGCCGATCGCCAAGCTCACATCGGCGCAGGCGATGTATCACTTCCTGTCCGGCTACACCGCCAAGGTCGCCGGCACCGAGAAAGGCTTGGTCGGCGTCGAGCCGGAATTCTCGACCTGTTTTGCCGCGCCATTCCTGCCGCGCCATCCCTCGGTCTACGGCAATCTCCTGCGCGAGCTGATCAGCGCCCACGATGTCGATTGCTGGCTGGTCAATACCGGCTGGACCGGCGGTATCTACGGCGTCGGCCGCCGCATGCCGATCAAGGTGACGCGGACCTTGCTGTCGGCGGCGCTCGACGGTTCGCTGAAGAATGCCAAATTCCGCACCGATCCGTATTTCGGCTTCGCGGTGCCGACCCAGCTCGCCGGCGTCGAGCCGCACCTGCTCTATCCGCAGAAGACCTGGCAGAACAAGCTCGAATTCGACCAGACCGCGCGCAAGCTGGTCGGCATGTTCCAGAAGAACTTCGTGCAGTTCGAGGACTACGTCGATCCCGACGTGCGCGCCGCCGCGCCGGAAGTGCGCCTCGCCGCGGAGTAGCGGGGACGGAACAAACAAAGGAAGGGGCCGCCGGCATTTCGCCGGCGTTGCCGCCTGGATCGCCGGCTCCGCAGCATTTTGAGAAAATCCGAGACGAATTTGCCGCACCGAATTAGCCGGGGCGCAATCGCCGCCGGTTAGGTGTTGTTGCAATGGATTGTCGCGCCCTCTAGCGCCTTCACTCTCAAGCGGAGCCGACCATCATGGATTCGCCCGACCTCAAGGAAGAATCTTCGTCCTTACAGCAAGAGCGGCGGCGCAGCCCGCGGCAGCGGCTGGGCCGGATCGCCACCATCAAGCTCGGCGTCGGCATTCCGCCGCGCTTCGTGCTGGTCACCAACACCTCGGTGGAAGGCGTCCGCCTGCAGCTCAACGGCATCGACCTGATCGACATGTTCGTGCTGTTGTTCCACGGCGCCGGCGGCGCCGCGCGCGACGGCACCTACAAGGTGGTGTGGCGGCAGGGCCAGGAGGTCGGCGCCAAGTTCATCAGCCCGCTGACGCAGAATACGTAGGCGACCGTCTCACCTCCGGTCGTGGGGCGCCGTCGATCGCAACGGCTGCAAAAGCTTCCGAACAAATCAGCGTGTCAAGGGCGCGCCTTCGGCGCGCTGCGAAGCGGTTTCACCCTTGACACGCTGATTTGTTCGGAAGAGAGGCTGGCCGTTGCGATCGACGGCTTTCTCTGATCGTCGAGTTACTCAGTTTACGCCGTCTTCTGCATCTCCCGCCCGGCGCGGCGCGCCCAGTTTTCCCAGGCGCGGTTGAGCGTGTAGTCGGAGACGCGGGCCTGGATCTTGTCGACTTCGCCGGGGGTGAGAAATTTGATCTCGCCCATCGCCATCGCCTGCATCTGCAGCTTGGCGCCGACTTCCAGATAGACCGAGATGAACACCGCGTGACGCACCGAGCGGCCGACCACGGTGGCGCCGTGACCGCGCATCAGCGTTGACGGCCGATCGCCGAGCGCCTGCGCCAGGTCGCGGCCCATCGCCATGTCGGTGACCAGCAGCGTGGTGTCGCCGAATTTGTCGTGGCAATCCCAGACCGGCACTTCGTGGCCGA
>JASHWN010000521.1 GCA_030044035.1 Xanthobacteraceae bacterium | reverse complement strand
GGCGGCGCACAGCGGCGGCAAGGCAACGTCGAGCGCGGCGCGGCACAGCGCGCGCGCCGCCTCGGCGACGCGCCGCATGCGCGTGGCAAGGATCAAGCCCGCCGAGCCCGTCATGGCTGCAGCGTACTGCTTCGCAGCGGCGTTGTCATTGGGCTGTACGGCTTTCTCTGATCGTTGGCTATAACGATGCATTTGCCCCTTACAGGCTTTGAAGACGAGCTAAAAGCAGACAATGCCCGAGAGCCCGCTCATCTTCGATCGCGCGCTGATCCGGCGGCGCCGGCGTCGCGCCGACGAGCTCGGCGCGGCGACGTTTTTGCTTGACCGCGCCGCCGCGGATTTGGCCGACCGCCTGGCCGCGGTGCTGCGCCGGTTCGACGTTGCGGTCGATCTCGGCACGCCCGGCACGGCGGTGCGCGAGGTTTTGACGCGGCTCGGTTCGGTCGCGACGATCGTTTCGGTGCGCTCCGCCGACGCGGCGGCGGAAGCAGCAGGCGCGAACCAGAAAGTCGTCGTCGCCGACGAGGAGGCGCTGCCGTTTCGCGACGGCGCGCTCGATCTCGTCGTCTCGGCGCTGGCGCTGCAATTCGTCAACGATCTGCCCGGCACGCTGATCCAGATTCGCCGCGCGCTGAAAGCCGACGGCCTGTTTGTCGCCGCCCTCGTCGGCGGCGAAACGCTCACCGAGCTGCGCCAAGCGTTTGCCGCGGCCGAAAGCGAGATCGAGGGCGGCGCCTCGCCGCGCGTGGCGCCGTTTGCCGACGTGCGCGAGCTCGGCGCGCTGCTGCAACGGGCCGGCTTCGCGCTGCCGGTGACCGACGTCGACCGCGTCTGCGTGCGCTACGATTCGGCGTTGGCGCTGATGCACGATCTGCGCCGCATGGCCGCCGCCAACGCGCTGGTCGAGCGCCGCCGCCTGCCGCTGCGCCGCGCTACGCTCATGCGCATGGCCGAGATTTACGGCGCACGCTTCGCCGATCCGGACGGCCGGCTGCGCGCCACCTTCGACATCGTCTGGCTATCCGGTTGGGCGCCGCATCCGAGCCAGCAACAGCCGCTGCGACCGGGCTCCGCCAAGGCGCGGCTCGCCGATGCGCTCGGCACGCGCGAGATATCGGCGGGCGACAAGGCGGGGCGGTGATTGTCTCTCGAAGGGCGAATGGCGAGTAGCGAATGGCGAATAGACAGGAGCTAATGCTGCCCTATTCGCTATTCGCTATTCGCCACTCGCCATTCGCCATTTATTTCATCGCCGTGGCGACGCTCGAGTACAAGCCCTTCACGCTCGAGCCGAGGCTCACGATCGTGGTGGCGATCGCCACCGCGATGCCGGAGGCGATGATCGCGTATTCGATCGCCGTGGCGCCGCTGTCATCGCGCAGGAAACGGCGGAGGTTTGCCTTGCTGATCGCTTGCGGTACTCGATTCAACATTTGGACACCCCTGGCTTTCTTTCGATCACAACAGCGTTGCAAGATGCGGGATCAGGGGCTCGTCGGCAGGCGGCATCGGATAGTTGCGCAAGTCGTTCGGCCGCACCCATTTGAGCCTCTGCTGCTCCCGCGCCGCGACGATCCCTTCCCAGCGCCGGCAGACATAGAGCGGCATGAGCAGGTGGAAGTCGGGATACAGGTGGCTCGCGAACGTGAGCGGCGCGAGGCACTCCTCCTTGACGACGATTCCCAGTTCCTCCCTCAGTTCGCGGATCAGGCTCTGCTCCGGCCGCTCGCCCGCCTCGACCTTGCCGCCGGGAAATTCCCACAGCCCCGCCATCGCCTTGCCGGCCGGGCGCTGCGCGATCAGCACGCGCCCATCGGCATTGATGAGGGCGCAGGCGGCAACCAGGACCAGCTTGACGCTCACGACCTGCCCCCGATGTAAGCAATTGTTGGTAAAGGCAGCTTCAATCCGATCTCACAGGGCGTGTGAATCGCCGCGACGGTTAATGCAGACTTAACTGCAAACTGCGGCGCTGCAGGGCGATCTGAATGCAGCGACATTCACGGCCTGCCCTGCGCGGCCAATTCCAACACCGCGTCTGCAAACGTCTGCGGCGCCTCGGCCGGCGGGTTGTGGCCGATGCGCGGCAGCACGCGGCGCACAAAGGGGCCGGTGAAGCAGCGGTGATGATGCTCGGAGCCGGCCGGCGGTTGAATGCCGTCGACCTCGCCGTGAAGCGCGATGGTCGGCACCGTGATTTTGGGCTGCGCGGCGAGTTTCTGCTCGATCGCGTCGAGCGCCGGATCGCCGGGCGCATAGCCGAAGCGGTGCCGATACGACTGTATCGTCACGTCGACAAAATCCGGATTGTCGAACGACGCGGCGCTGCGCTCGTAGACCGCGTCGTCGAACGCCCAAAGCGGCGACCAGATTTGCCAGATGTAGCGGATCAGCGCGCGGCGGTTTTGCGTCAGGCCGGCGCGGCCGCGTTCGGTGTGAAAGTAATATTGATACCAGAAGCGATGCTCCTGCGCCGGCGCCACCGGCTTCACCGACGCGGCGATGTCCTGGATGTTGTAGCCGTTGCCGGTGACGAGCCCGATGACGCGCTCGGGCCACAACGCGGCGACGATGCAGGCGGCGCGGCCGCCCCAATCGTAGCCGGCCAGCACGGCGCGCGCGACGCCGAGCGCGTCCATCAGATCGCGCAGATCGTTGCCGAGCGCCGCCTGCTGGCCGGAGCGCGGCGTGGCCGCCGATAAAAACCGCGTCGGCCCAAAGCCGCGCAGATACGGCACGATGACGCGGCAGCCCGCTGCGGCAAGCGGCGGCACCACCTCGTCGCAGCAACGCGGATCATACGGCCAGCCGTGCAGCAGAATGACCGGCGTGCCATCGGTGCGGCCGCCTTCCTCGTAAGCTATTTCGAGCGTGGGAGTGCGGACGCGCTGCCACGCCACGCCTGACGCCGGGCTCAAGAGCGATAATCTCCGTTGATCGCCACGTACTCTTTGGTGAGGTCGCAGGTCAGCACGCGGTCGCGGCCCTTGCCGAGGCCGAGCGCGACTTTGAGCGCGATCTCCGGCTTTTGCATCGCCGCCGAAACCGCTGCTTCGTCGTAGGCCGGATCGCGCGCGCCCTTGTGGGCGACGCGGATGCCGTTGAACCAGATCGAGAGGCGGTCGCGGTCGGCGGGCTCGCCGGCCTTGCCGACCGCCATGACGACGCGGCCCCAATTGGCGTCCTCGCCGGCGATCGCAGTCTTCACCAAGGGCGAGTTGGCGATCGACAGCGCGATGCGCCGTGCCGAGCGTTTTGATCTGGCGCCTTCGACCACGATCTCGACCAGCTTGCGGGCGCCTTCGCCGTCGCGCGCCACCTGCTCGGCGAGGTCGGCAAGCACGGCATTAAAACTTTTGCGGAACGCCGGCAGGCGCGGGTCGCTTGAGCGCGCGACGTTCTCGACGC
>JASHWN010000520.1 GCA_030044035.1 Xanthobacteraceae bacterium | reverse complement strand
CGTCGGCAGCGAGACCGTCACCCGGCCGCTGTACCGCACCGTCGCCGCCGCCGCGCTCAATGAGCCGCTGCGCATCACCAATACCGGCGCCGATGCGGTCAAGGCCGTGGTCACCGTCACCGGCGCGCCGGTCACGCCGGAGCCCGCGACCGAGCACGGTTTCAAGATCAAGCGGCAGACTTACACCATGGACGGCGATCCGGTCGATGCGGCGCAGGTCAAGCAGAACACGCGGCTCGTCGTGGTGCTGAAAGTCACCGAAGCGCAACCGCAATTCGGCAGGGTCATCGTCGCCGACTATCTGCCGGCCGGATTCGAGATCGACAATCCGCATCTCGTGTCGTCCGGCGACACCGGCACGCTGCCGTGGATCACCGACGCCGCGGAGCCGGTCAATACCGAGTTCCGCGACGATCGTTTCACTGCGGCGTTCGATCGCAAGAGCGACGATTCGGCGGTGTTCACCGTCGCCTACGTGGTGCGCGCCGTCGCGCTCGGCAGATACGTACGCCCGCAGGCGAGCGTCGAGGATATGTACCGCCCGGACCGGTTCGGCCGCAGCGATAGCGGCAGCGTCGAAGTGGTCGGGGGCAAGTAGAGCGGTGAGCGAACAGGGCGCAGCAACGAGTGATGCCGCTGCACTTGCGGCGGGTCGGCGGACATGGTGCGCGCGCTGTGCGGCGATCAGCATCGTCCTGTTTATCGGCATCGTGGCTCTGTTCGGCTTTGTTTGGTGGATTGCCTCGCTCGGGCCGCCGCCGCTCGGCAAGGATTTGCAGTTTTCCGCAACCGTGCTCGACCGCGATGGCCGGCTTCTTCGCGCCTATGCGACGACCGACGGCCGATGGCGGCTGCCGGCGCGGGCCGCCGACGTCGATCCGCGCTTTTTCGACGTGCTGTTCGCCTACGAGGACAAGCGCTTTCGTAGCCATCGCGGCGTCGATCCGCTGGCGCTGATGCGCGCGGTGCAGCAGCTCGTCTCGAGCGGACGCATCCGTTCCGGCGGCTCGACGCTCACCATGCAGGTGGCGCGGCTCTTAGAGCCGCGCACCAGCCGCAGCTTGGCGGCAAAGCTTCGCCAGATGGTCCGCGCCATCGAGCTCGAGCGCGCGCTACCGAAGGACGAGATCCTGACGCTTTACCTCGAGCTGGCGCCGTACGGCGGCAACATCGAGGGCATCCGCGCCGCCTCGCTCGCCTATTTCGGCAAGGAGCCGCGGCACTTGACGCTCGGCCAGGCGGCGCTCTTGGTGGCGCTGCCGCAATCACCCGAGTTGCGCCGCCCCGACCGTTGGCCTGAAGCGGCGCGCATTGCCCGTGACCGCGTGCTCGACCGCTTCGCCACGACCGGCAAGGTGCCGGCCGACGAGATTGCCCGCGCCAAGGCCGAGCCGGTGCCGACGGCGCGGCGGCCGATGCCGCTGATGGCGCCGCATGCCGCCGATCGTGCCATTCTCGAAACGCCGGCTGTGCGTGAGATCCGGCTGACCATCGACGCCGACCTGCAAAAAAATTTGGAAGAGCTTGCGCGCGAGCGTGCCCAAAACCTCGCGCAGACGCTCGGGCCGGATATTTCGCTCGCGATCCTGGTCGTGGATAACGCCACCGGCGAGGTTTTGGCCCGCGTCGGTTCGCCGGCCTATTTCGACGAACGCCACGCCGGCCAGGTCGACATGACGCAGGCGCTGCGCTCGCCCGGTTCGACGCTCAAGCCTTTCATCTACGGGCTCGGCTTCGAAGACGGTTTCATTCACCCGCAGACCTTGATCGACGATCGCCCTGAACGCTACGGTGGCTACGCGCCGCGCGATTTCAATTTCATCTTCCAGGGTACCGTCACGGTCGCGCAGGCTTTGCAGCAATCGCTCAACATGCCGGCCATCGCGGTGCTCGACCGCGTCGGTACGAGCCGGCTGACCGCGCGGTTCGCTCAGGCGGGCGCCACGCTGGTCCTGCCCGAAGGACAAGCGCCCGGACTCGCCGTCGGCCTCGGCGGCGTCGGCACGAAACTCTCCGATCTGGTGATGCTCTACGCCGGCCTGGCGCGGCTCGGCACCGTGCTGCCGCGGCGCGAGCGGCTCGATGCGCCGGCGTCGCAGCCGCGGCGTCTCTTGGCGGCGGTGCCGGCGTGGTACGTGAGCAACGTCCTGCTCGGTTCGCCGCCGCCCGAGAATGGCGTTGCCGGAAAGATCGCGTTCAAGACCGGCACCAGCTATGGCTATCGCGACGCCTGGTCGGTCGGCTTCGACGGCAAGCATACGATCGGTGTTTGGGTCGGCCGGCCGGATGGTGCGCCGGTACCGGGCCTGATCGGCCGCGATGCGGCGGCGCCGATCTTGTTCGATGCCTTCGCCCGGCTTGGGCCGCCAGCCGCGCTGCCACGGCCGCCGGCGGGCGTGCTCATGACGTCAAATGCCAAGCTGCCGCCGCCGCTGCGGCGCTTCCGGCCCGCTGCGCTAGCCGGCGGTATATCGAAAAGCTCGCCGCACATTCTGTTCCCGCCCAACGGGGCGCTGCTCGATCTGACGACCACCGACGGCAAGCCTGATCCGGTGCCGGTCAAGATAGCGGGCGGCGTTGCGCCCTTGATGATTTTCGTCAACGGCGTTCCGGACGTGCCGCGCGAGCGCGGCAGCGCATTTTTCACGCCGGCCGGCCCCGGCTTTTCGCGGGTGACGGTGATCGACGGCACGGGCGCCACCGACAGCGTCGTCGTGCGGACCGCCGACGGCGCATCGGCCGACGCTTTGGTGCGGACTTTCCACGGCGACACGCGCTGAGCGCGGTGCAATGCCGCCCTGCCGGGCGATGCTTTCCCGGCACCGTCGTTTTCACTATTGTCCGCACGCATGCTTGACCGGAAGCCGCTGGAGGACGCGCCGCCGCCGCCGCGGCCAGCTTTGCTTTTCGGTCGCGACATGCCGGCCAATCTGGCGCAGTGGTGCGTTGCGCTGGTGCGGCCTTCGCGTGCGCCTATCCCACCGTTCCCGAACAGCGCCGTTGGCGGCATCGTTATCATGCTGGGCGCGGCGGTTGCCGCGATGTTCTTTCTAGACGTCCCCGCTGTCGAATGGGCGCACCATCTACCGCGCGGCATCGTCGAGCCATTTGAGCAGATAACCAATGCCGGGCTGTCCGGCTGGTATCTGATTCCATCCAGCGTCATCGTTCTGTTGCTGGCGGCGCTGGCTTCGCCGCGGCTGCCGCGATTCAGCTGGGGCGTGCTGACGGCAATGGCCGCGCGCTTCAGCTTTTTCTTCCTCGCCATCGCGGTGCCCGGCCTCATCACCACGTTCCTCAAACATGTGTTTGGACGCGCCCGACCCTACATCGAAGCGCCAGGCCATCCCTTCACCTTCATCGGGGCCAATTTAGACTCGAATTACGAGAGCCTGCCGTCCGGTCACGCCACGACGGCCGCATCGGTCGCGGTAGCGATCGGTGCGCTGTTTCCAAGCGCACGGTGGATCATGTGGCTCTACGTGCTAATCATCATGTTCAGCCGCATCGTGCTGATGTCGCATCATGTGAGCGACGTGCTGGCCGGCGCCCTGGTCGGCACGCTGTTTGCGGCCCTGGTTCGGCGCTGGTTTGCGGCGCGGCGCCTGGCATTTTCGCCGCGTGATTTTATGCCTTATCCCGGCCCTTCGCTGCGGCGGATCGGTATCGCGCTGAGGCGCGTCTTCAGCTCATAGCGGCCGCCAGCGCGGCAAAGCCGCGCTCGAGATCGGCGAGCAAATCTTCGACCGCCTCCAGCCCGATATGGAAGCGTACCGTCGGCCCGCCCGGCTGCCAGCTCGTCGCGGTGCGGATCGGTGCGCAATCGAACGGAATCGCCAGGCTCTCGTAGCCGCCCCATGAGGCGCCAATGCCGAACAGTTCGAGCGTGTCGAGGAAGGCATACACCGCCTTCTGCGGTGCCGGCTTGAGCACCATGCTGAACAGCCCGCTGGCGCCGGTGAAGTCGCGTTTCCAGATGGCGTGACCGGGATGGCTGGGCAATGCCGGATGCAACAGCCGCAAAACTTCCGGCCGCTGCTCGAGCCAGCGCGCCACTTCAAGCCCGGAGCGATAATGCCGTTCGAGCCGCACCGAAAGCGTGCGCAGGCCGCG
>JASHWN010000064.1 GCA_030044035.1 Xanthobacteraceae bacterium | reverse complement strand
TGCGCCCGCAACTCGCCGCGGAGGTGCCGGGTGCCAAGCTTTTCCTGCAACCCGCCCAGGACATTACCGTCGGCGGCCGCATTGCCCGCGGCCAGTTCCAATATGTGCTTCAAGACCCCGACCTGCAGCAGCTCAATACCTGGGCGCCGCGCCTGATGGCGAAGCTCAAGACTCTGCCGCAATTGGCCGATGTTGCTACCGACGCGGAAAACCAATCGCCGCTGCTCACCATCACCATCAATCGCGACGCCGCCGCCCGCTTCGGCATCCTGCCGCAGGTCATCGACAATACGCTCGACGACGCGTTCGGCCAGAACGATGTGACGCAGTACTTCACCAACAACTCCTACTACGTCGTGCTCGAAGTGCTGCCGCAACTGCAGGGCAGGCTGCAGACGCTCAACGAGCTTTACATCAAGTCGCCCACCACCGGGCAGCTCATTCCGCTCTCGACCCTGGTCACCGTCGACACCAGCCATATCGGGCCGCTCTTGGTGTCGCATTCGGGTCAATTCCCTGCCGTGACGATCACCTTCAATCTGCCGCCCGGCGTGGCGCTCGGCCAAGCGGTCAATGCCATCCAGCAAGTCTCCGACCAGATTGGCATGCCGTCGTCGATGATCGGCACCTTCCAGGGCAACGCCCAGGCGTTCCAGGCAGCTTTGTCGAACGAACCCATCCTGATCGCCGCCTCGCTCGTGGTCGTCTACGTGATTCTCGGCGTGCTCTACGAGAGCTATATCCATCCGCTGACGATTTTATCGACATTGCCATCCGCCGGCGTCGGCGCGCTGCTGGCGCTTTCGCTCGGCGGCTTCGACCTCTCGGTGATCGGCATCATCGGCATCATCCTGCTGATCGGTATCGTCAAGAAGAACGGCATCATGCTGGTGGACTTCGCCATCAACCGCGAGCGCGCCGGATTGTCGCCGGTCGATGCGGTGCGTCAGGCCTGTCTGCTTCGCTTCCGTCCGATCGTGATGACGACAATGACCGCGCTCTTAAGCGGCTTGCCGCTGATGTTTGGGCACGGCTCGGGTTCGGAACTGCGCCAGCCCTTGGGCTACGCCATGGTCGGCGGCCTGGCGCTCAGCCAGCTTTTGACGTTGTACACGACGCCGGTGATCTATCTGTATCTCGACCGGTTCCAGGCATGGTTGCGCGGCGAGAAGCGTGACCATCACGAGCAACCGGAGGCGTTGCGCATCGCCGCCGAATAAGCACAGTTTGCATTCCGCTTATTTGTTCCAATCGTTGTTGCGGCGCAGAACGACAGCGCACACCGTTTTGTGAAGCGACAAAGCTGCCGCGCCTGTCATGATACACGTGGTGAAAGACTCGGGCGCCTTGCGGCGGCCGGCCGCAGGCGCGACCCGTGAACGAATGTTTCAGGGAGGTGCGCCATGTCGTATTCCCGCATTCTCGTCGGCGCGAGCACGAGTGCCACGCGCCCGACTGTCCGCCGCATCGCGCCGTCCGATCTGCTGCGCGCACTGGCGCGCGGCCTCGACGATTTTGCGGCGATGCCGAGTCATGCCGTCTTCCTCTGCGTCGTCTATCCGCTGATCGGCCTTTTTCTGATCGCAATGACGCTCGGCTATGCGATGCTGCCGCTCGCCTTTCCGATTGCCGCCGGCTTCGCGCTGGTCGGTCCATTCGCGGCGATCGGCCTGTACGAGTTGAGCCGCCGCCGCGAAGCCGGGCTCGACAGCTCCTCGTACCACGCCTTCGACGTGCTGCATTCGCCCTCGCTTGGCGCCATCGTGGCGCTCGGCTTCATGCTGATGGCGATGTTCTTGATCTGGCTCGCGGTCGCGCAGGCGATCTACATCGCCTTCTTCGGCTATCACCCGCCGGCCTCGATCGGCCAATTCGTGACCGACGTGTTCACCACGCGCGCCGGCTGGGAGCTGATCATTGTCGGCACCGCCGTCGGCTTCGTGTTCGCCGCCGTCGTGCTGACGATGAGCGCGGTGTCGTTCCCGCTGCTGCTCGACCGCGACGTCGGCGCCGCGGTGGCGGTCGGCACCTCGATCCGCGTCGTCGCCGCCAACCCGGCCACCATGGCGTTATGGGGACTGATCGTGGCGGCGTTGTTGGTGGCGGGCTCGCTGCCGCTGTTCCTCGGCCTGCCGGTGGTGATGCCGGTGCTCGGCCACGCCTCCTGGCATCTCTACCGCGCGGCCGTCGAGCCCGACCCCAACCCGCACCCGGACTATCGTCCGCGCGAGGGCGGCAGGCGCTACGCGGCGGATTTCCCCGCCGCCCTGTTCCCGACTCGGCGTTAGCTGACTTGGTGTAGCCGCGTTTCCCGGGCGCAGCGCAGCGCGAAGCGGTGCGCTGCAGACCCCGGGATCGTTCCGAACTCCGAGTATGGGACGTCGCGCTGCACCGCATCCGGGAAACAATTTTATTCACGGCGTGCCGCGGCAGGGCGGTAGACAAGCGCGCCCATTTTTCGTTCAAATGCGGCTTCCATACGGAACGATCGGGCAGGGGAGTAAGGCCATGAAGTTCGCAGCATGCGGCATTGCCGCCGTTTTGGCCGCTATTTTTGCGAGCTGCGCCCACGCCGCCGGCCCGGTAAAAATCGGCGTCATCTATCCGCTGACCGGCAACGCCGCGAGCGCCGGCCAGTCGGCGCGCGATGCGGTCCATCTCGGCGTCGACATCGTCAACAACGCGCACCCGGAATTGAAGAACTTGCCGCTCGCCGCCACGGCCGGCCTGCCGAACCTCGGCGGCGCCAAGATCGAGCTCGACGAAGCCGACCACCAGGGCAATCCGCAGGTCGGCCAGCAGCAGACGCTCCGCCTCATCAGCCAGGATCACGTCGTGGCCATGCTGGGCTCGTATCACTCGTCGGTGTCGCTCGTCGCCACCGCGGTCGCCGAGCGGCAGGGCGTGCCGTACCTGGTTGCCGATTCGGTCGCCTCCAACATCACCGGCCGCGGCTTCAAATGGACCTTCCGCACCACCCCGATCGCGCCGGATTTCGCCAAGGCCTATTTCGCCTTTCTCAACGATCTGAAGAAATCGGGCCGCAAGATCGACACCATCGCGGTGGTCAACGAGAACACCGATTACGGCACCTCGGTCGGCGCCAGCGTCGTCGAGGCCGCCAAGACCGCCAACGTCAAGGTCGGCGCGCAGATCGCCTACAACGCCAACTCCGCCGACGTCACCGCGCAGGTGCTGCAGCTCAAGAGCCTGCAGCCGGACGCCGTGGTCTTTATCAGCTACACGGCGGACACCATCCTCTACTTCAAGACCATGAAGAATCTCGACTACCTGCCGCCGATCATCATCGGCGACGATGCCGGTTTCTCCGATCCGGCCTTCATTCCCAATGCCGGCGATCTCGCCCAGGGCGCCATCAACCGCAGCGC